>JBGVLO010000259.1:0-26348 GCA_045124315.1 Lachnospiraceae bacterium | reverse complement strand
CCCAAAAAAAGATTATTCTTCACGAAAATTGGTTGATACTTCTGATGAGAAATTTAAAAATAGTCCCGGATTGAACCGTTGGGCAACCATTGAAAATTTAAAAATTGCTGCTGCAAATTATAATGAAGTCGGTTCCATTTCGGAACTGGAACACAAAATTTCTGTCAAAAAAGAAGCTGGAAAATCTGCGAAGCAAAGTGTCGTGGAATTGGAACATCGCATCAAAGATTTGGCGGAAATTATGAAATATGCCGAGCAGTATAAAGCCAATCGTTCCTATCATATTGGCTACAAAAAAGCCAAGAACCCTGACGCATATTTTCGTAGATATGAAAGCCAGATTATCCTTTATGGCGGTGCCAGACGTATGCTTGAACAGGCAGGTATCAATCTGCAATCTTTAAATGTTGATAAGCTGAAATCAGAGTACCAGGAACTGATAAGTCAGAAGAACGAGCTGACTGCTACTTATAAGAATTGTGAAAAAGAAGTTTGTGAACTGAACCGGAAGCTGGAGAACCTTAATCGGTATCTTGGACGGGAAACTGTAATCTCACAAGAGATAAAAGACAGGCAACAATCTCTATAATATCTGTGGTATATCATCCGATATTAATGGATAGTTTCTTATTTGTAACAGAAATGAAACTCTAGAATTGTAAATACTTTTCAAAAAAAGGATTGACATTTTCATAATTAGCATTATAATGAATGTGTAAATATAGTTTATAGTGCTTGTGAACTTCGAAAACACAAATAGCACTTACAATTTAAGTCTTCTCGTACAGACTAACATATTATTATGATGATATAGGTGTAGTCTGTCTAGACTACACTTTTTTTGTACGACAAAGACAAGAAGGAGGAAAAATGAATAATTTAGTTAAAAATTTGTCAACAAACGTTACTGAAACCAAGTCCTTTTTTACAAAGCAAGAGAGTGCGTCTACGATAGAAATGTTCGGTCCAACTAAAAGCACTAAATCAACAATTATTACTGAATTGTTAGAAGCGTCAAGCAATAAGTTATTAGGATATAATGTCGGAGATGTTGCACAAACTACGTTGGTACGCTTGGTACTAATGCTGAATAGTAGGATAAATTGTGGAGATGTAATTATCCGATGTTTACCATATAAAGATAGAGAAACGATGTTTCTTACTATGCTGCTAGAAATTAAGAAAGAATTAAAGATAGCTATTTATGAAGAGAGAGATGATTTAGAGAACTTTCAAATTGATAAAAAACTTATACGTAACATTTTGAATCCAACAAATCGTAGTTATCATTGCTATGAATATGTCAACACAAATGCGGCTATTTATGAACGCTTCGTATCTTTGATTGAGAAAGCAGTTTTACATATTATAAATAAGCCGAAATTGCTTAGTGACGAGGCTGACATAGAATTTAAGAACCGCAGGAAAACAAATAAAGAATTAAAGAAATTAGAGATATATGAGGAATTGATTGATAAAAGATTTCACAGTGATAAGACAATACGAGAAGCATTGTATGAATGGTATCAGGAAGTTCTAGATATGCTTTTGAATAATTTTGCTAATGAATGGAATCATATTATAAAAGATACGAATGACAATGTTACAGAGTATATTATTAGTGGCAAAATATCGGAAACTGATAGTGGAATTATTGGAAAAATAATAAAAGCCATTTATGATGAGAATAGTGCATATTCATTAGTATTTGAAGAAGTGAATTATGTAACAGCTCCATCAAGTACTTTTGTTGAAGCATATAACGAATATATGAAGCAGCAAGGGTTAGAAAATCTAGGAAGAAAGTTGAAAATAAATATTATTGACACAATGGGTATAACGCAGGTGTCAACAGAAAAGAATGATATTAGTAACGAGATGAATAAAGTCTTCCAACGACCTACGGATGCTTATTTATTTTTATGTGCAACAAATGAGACTCCATCTACGTATGATAATTGTATTTCCCTTTTATTATCTAAGCAAAAAAAGTACGAGAACAAGGTATTTATGATTTGCAGAACAAAAGCTGATGAAATACTACGAAATACTATGATAAATAATTGGCGTAAAGACACTGGAAAGAATGTTGTGGATGATGAGAAATATTCTGATTATTTAATAAATGCATTTGAAGAATTTAAGCATGAGCAGCTTGAATATAGCCCAGATAAAAGAGTTGAAGAATATACTATTTGTAATGGATTGCCGATACAGTTTTTATGCACTGCTCCAGATATGTCGAAAGATATGAGAGAGAAAGTCTTTAAAAATGGAGAGTTGGATTCTTCAAAGATATTTTACATTCTGTTTGAGATAATGAAACAAATTGACAAGAAGTATGTGGGTAATAGTAACAGAATGTGGCTGTATAGTAAGGATTTAAAACATAAACCACTTAATATTGTGTCTAGTGCAACCGCATTGAATACAACTATTAGCAATGCATTAGTCACTTGTAATATGCAGCAGCAGAACCAGTATATGCAATATGATAAAGCTGATATTGTTTATCATTGGAACTCTGTGTACTGTTTTTATGATAAACTACGCTGGGGAGAGGGTCATGAAACCAGAGCTGCGGTTTATGGTTCATTTAAATTGTATTTGAAAAATATGGTAGAAAGCTGGATAAAAAAAATGATTCCTAAAGAGGATATGTTACGCGATATTGAAATATCCTATGATTATTGGGACACAACTGAAATTGATAATGAAAAATCGGAAGAAATGATGAATTGGTTCAATAATAGATTTAGAGAATTAATTTCCCAAAATTGGAATGAAATGTTAAGCAGAATAGCAAAGAAACTTACATATGATTGTTTACAGCCAGATTTGACACATATTTATTCAAGCTACTATTATGACTGTGCTTTTAAAAAGAACTTAAAATTGTTCAATCACAAGTTTTCCACAAATGCATATTGGGAAAAACATTTACTAAACTTAATTTTAAAGGAATGTAATGATATTCTACAAAAAATGTATGTATTTGATGAAGTATAAGTACCATTACGATGTTTGAACAGGTAAAATATTTAATGTAGTCTTTTCATGCAAACTTATAAGATGTTATTTTACAGGGTACAGTCTGTGAAGATTACACCCTGTTGTTTGTATTGATATTGTATCTATACAAATGGATGCGGAGGGATGTATGAAACAAAAGCATAAATACAATAGCAATGTAAAGTATATGGTATTTGGTATTTGAGTGAATATTATTATTGGATATGAAAGAAACTAAAAATCAAAACAGAATTGTTGTTATCGTTGTATCGGAATAACAGTTTGCAAGCTTCCAACAAATTTAGAAAAAACTTACACAATTCACTTGAGCACCCCAACAAAAGTAAAAAATGTGAAAACGCAGAAAAACAAACAAACTCATACCTTATAACAGTACAAGGAAGATAACCTAACATGAGGCATCTTCCTTGTAATTAGAGAGCGTTTCAAGTTTTGTGTAAAGTCCAAAAACTGATATAAGACATATTGATAGTTACCTAAAGGCAGAGATTGATTTTTCAGTTTCTGCCTTTATTTGCATTATACATGCTTTTTTATGCATGTCAATAAACCCTTAATGAAAAGGCTTATTTTAAAGATTATGTTTATCCAAGCGTTCTTCAAAATAGATTTCTAATTGGGAGTGTATCTGTCCCCAATCCTGTCGATGACCTGTCCATTTTTTCGTGATATCCATAGTAGCTAAATAAAGCATCTTCAAAAGGCTGTCATCTGATGGAAATACGGTCTTGGATTTTGTGACTTTTCGAAGCTGTCGATTAAATCCTTCAATGGCATTTGTTGTATAAATAAGGCGTCTGACGGCTTCCGGATATTTGAAATAGGTTGACAAGGTTGCCCAATTATCATGCCATGATTTATATATCTTAGGATATTTAAAATCCCATTTGTCTCTGAACAGTTCCAATTCATTCAATGCTATTTCTTCTGTGGGTGCAGCATAAACCCGTTTTAAATCTGCCATCAATGTTTTAATATCTTTGTATGAAACAAACTTAGTTGAGTTCCGAATTTGATGAATGATACACTGTTGAATTTCGGTTTCCGGATATACGGCGTCAATAGCTTGTGGAAACCCACTTAGTCCATCTACGCAGGCAATTAAAATATCCTCTACACCACGATTTTTAAGACCATTCATAATGGACAACCAAAACTTTGCACTTTCATTTTCGCCAACATACATTCCAAGTACATCTTTTCGTCCATTCATATCAATTCCTAAAGCTATGTATACTGCACGTTTCACAATTCTTCCTTCACTACGCACATGATAATGTATGGCATCCATGAAAACAACTGCATATACAGACTCTAAAGGACGTTCTTGCCACTCTTTTACGACAGGGAGTATTTTGTCTGTGATTCTGCTTATAGTACTATCTGATATGTCAATATCATACATTTCACGCATATGAGATTCAATATCTCCTGTTGTCATACCTTTTGCGTACATAGATAAAATTTTTTCTTCCATATCCTGTGTCACAGTATTCTGATATTTTTTTATTAACTGTGGTTCGTATTCACCATTACGATCACGAGGAATTGAGATTTCCATATCACCATAGCTTGTATGCATCGTTTTGTTTGAATGACCATTTCTGCTATTATTCGTTTCTTTATTTTTGTAATCGTATTTGGAGTATCCTAGTTCTTCGTCTAGCTCCTCATCCAAAACTCCTTCTAGTATAACAGACATCATATCTCTCATGATTGAATTTACATCTGTTCCTGATTTGATGCTTATGTCATTTTCTTTAAGATAACTGCGCATCATTTCTCGCATTGCTGCTTTTTGTGGTGTATCATTTTTTCTTGCCATAATAAAAACCTCCAAACTGTGTAATTATATCTTACATCAGTTCGGAGGTTTACACAAACTTTAGGACACTCTCTGTAATTATTCTTTTTATCTTATTACATTTTTACTTTCATTAGATAATAACTGGAGTATATGTTTGCGAACACATACTTGTAACTTTACCATTTAGTGCTTATCTCTTATATAACACAACCATGAGATATCAATTTCTGTTGACTTTCTGTCAAACTACTATATTTCAAAACATCTAAATCTGATTTTAAATATTCGCATACATAATTACGTATCACACTCTTTTTTTCTATACTCTCAAACTTAAATTTTGAATTATCAAACGATTTCCCATCAAAAAAACCACTTATAAACCGTTCTTCATTATTTCCGCTATGCAACAACTCATCAATCACAAATACACCTGAAAACTCAATTATTTTCAACTGTTCCTGAAGTTCATTAACAAAATCAAAAGGAGAATCGCATGTTTTCATCACAATTAAAATTTTTATATCTGTTTCATTAAGATTAACAATATCAAAATTATTCATTACACATTCTCCTTTCTTTGCATTAACTATACTTCTTCATAATATTCATCAATAATCGCTAATGTTCTTTTTATTAAATCATGAGCTCTATTAACATCTAATAATTTCGTTGTATCCATAGGTGCTGTCGGATCATCCCAATGCGACAATTCATGTCTATTATTATGGAAAAAAGTATAGCAATTACCTATGTACTTAATTTGCTCACTATTTGCTTTACCACATCTGTCAGCGCATAATTTATATTTTGCACCTACTCTTTCAAACATATCATAACCATTTTGCTTAATATATTTATAATCAGAAATAATTTCTAAATTCAATAAAATCATCTTTAAATGACCATCTATCGCTCTGATAACTGGCTGAGCCAAATACGTTCCATCAAACATCTCTCCATTCAATTTCAAGTTGTAAACTGCCTGATGCAAAGTTCGAGACATTTTATTAGGCAACTTATCATACGAATTTGGCATATAAAATTGAAATTCATTACAAACTTCTTCTTTATCAATATTAATTTTATAAGTATCATTATAAATTTTAGGAATCTCTTCAACTTCCACTAACTCTGTAACATATGACAAAATTGCAGAAAACAGTTGCTTTGGTTTTCCTTGCATCATTAACTTATTGCCTTTGTCATAATAGTGAAGTACTACCTTATCTTTATTATCAAGTTTTATCAAAAAACCTCTTCCATAAGGCACTTGTTTTTCTTCTTTCTGTATACCATTTTTTTCAAATTCTTCATATAGTAATTCTAATACTGCTTCAATATCAGACCATGGAATATCTTCAACTGTAAACCAAAAATCTCCCTTTTTAATTTTAGGAATACCATTTCCTTCCACTAACGCAGCCTTAGCCAATTTATCAGCTTCTTCATTATATTTGTTTCCTGTATGAGCAGCAATTTTTTTGAACGATATACTAATCTTCTTTCCGTTCTCTTTCATAAATGTTGCATATTTTTGTGTTAAACTATTTTTAGCTTTCCATTCTCCAGTCGCCCATTTCTCTATTCCTAAATAATCATAACATATCTCTATTGCAGAATATCCATTTTTATCACACCATTTAACAGCAAACATTGCTCCTAACATTTCACCAGTAACATTACGCAATGCTATTGATTCAGGATTATCTCCATTTCCTGATTCTCGCATAATATCTCCATTCGGTGTAATTATGATACATCCAAATGCATATTTACCAATTTTCTCATCAAAACTGCCGTCAACATATGCAATAATTTGATTCTGTAAACATTCTTCCCCTTTATACGGAATAATATTCACATTGCTATTCTCTAATCCTGACAAATAATCATTCGCTTCTTCTTCTGTGAAAAATCCTTTGTATTCTGCTCCAGGATACCCTTCAACTGAAGCTTTGCACTCATCCCAGTTATAAAATATCCCCGTTTCTTTTCCCTTTTTTACAGCATATATTTTTTTCTTAGCCATTGTTCCCTCCAAATTCATGTATTATATCATCGTTTTTCATACAAGTCAATTATTTTCTATTCTATCATATAATTCGACATATTTGTACAAAAAATATATAACTCTCAATATTTTATTATAAACTTTCTTAAAAAGGTACTCTTTTATCGATTAAGTTCTGCTCCTTTTTCTGAAAAATTTCTGCTTTTCTTATCCCGATGCTCTATCATTTCCTTTTTCTCTGCTAGCTTCTCCTTTATAGAAATTCTCCCCGATGAACGTTCTTCCTCTTTCTTTGACTTTTCATTGTTCAGAACATTATCAATCATATTGTAATTACTTTCTTCAAGCTCCTCCACCTTTGCAAGTGGTTTATATTCTGACAGCTTATCTAACAGCTCCTTTGCCTTTCTGGCGGTCTGTACAGCTTCACTACTATCAATCTCCGTAGCTTGTCCAAAAATGTCCGTTATGCCCTCTCTGACACTTTCTACTACGATTGCATTAAGGAAATCATTAAGATACCCGGTATTTCCGTTTCTGATGTCCTCTGTGATATTTGCTATCTGTGCAGCTCTGTCCTCAACTGTATCTCAATATTGATATGTGTCATAATCATAAGAAAGCTGGTCTATCTGTGTAGCAAGCGAAGCAGCCTGCCACTTCTCCAAAGAACCACGTACTTCTATATTCGGTATTTTATCAATCAACTCTGTAATCATTTCTATTGCTTTCGGTTCATCTGTAATATCCGGCACATAATCCAAAATCTCCAAATCAATCGTTCTTCCAGATAAGATGTCCATTCCCACATCCTCATAGCGTTCTGTCCCCTCTGTGTGTACATTGATTCCAATACCTCTAATTCCATTCATTCGCTCCGGTGGTATCTGATTGTACAACTTTATGGCTTCATCAACGTTTTCTATGCCCTCATGAAATTCTCCAAGATTATGAAACTCACTGCACTCTGACACCATAAGAGTAACTATTGTAGGCTTCTTCTTTGCTATAGCTTGATAAAAAAATAGACTGGGTCTATCATAATGACGAATGAATATATGATGTTCCTATATATCACAGCAGTAGCACTGAAGGTCGCCAAACTTGCCAGTGCTGTTTTGATTGATATGGTGCATTTTTTCTTGTATAATTGTGGTGAAAGTGAGTGGATATTATGAAAAATATACTAAATTATATTGTAACAAAAATAGCTATGCGATATTATGTAAAAATATTACATAACATAAAAGATGATGACCATGCAAGTGAGTTTCTTTATGATTATTTTATGGTTTTAAAAGACCAAACGCATGATGAACATATATATCATTTTCCGGATAGTATAGACATAAATATTCAATATAGTATACCAATAATAAGGCTATTAGCAGAAAAAGAAAGAGAAACATATATACCTTTTAGAAAGCTAAAAGAATTACTGAGTTTTGATATAGAACAATCAAGGGAAGAGTTTGATAACATCAGAACCTTGATTGCTCGTAAACAAAAACATGATGCAAAATTTTTGATTATTATGTACCATATTCCAAACGATAAATGGCTTCTACTTGATGGACGTCATAGATTTGTTGAATACGAAAAATTTGAACCAGATGAAGAACAAGTACCTGTTCTTGTAGTGAATAGTGAAATGCTATTACCTGCTATTATTAATAAAAATGGATTTATTGCTTATTGCATTCAACATAATTTGTATGTTCTTCAAAGTCATCCAATATGGACGTGGAAAACAAAGCTTTTGAATATTCATCGCTTTTTGTAGGTGGATTCTCAGCTTTGAATTTTAAATCGTTTAATAACGCTTCGTCTAATTCTTGTCTATTGTACATTATACACACCTCCTTTCGCCATAGTTATTGCAACATTTTGGTTTGTCATAGTAAGTGCAACACTCCTGTTGCACTTACTATGACAAATTCGCGCCGAAGAAAACACTGATATTTTTGAATAATTTACTAATTGACTTCATACAAATATGGTGTATAATATTAATAGAGTCATATGTTGTTCCGTCCTGGAGCTGCGTAGGACTCGTAATATTAACAAAAGTGTCGCACTTGCAGTTTAGCAGGTGCGATTTTTGTTTTTCATAAAAATGCGGATAGACAGCCATTACAGCCAACTACCCACCATACACTTTACTGCTCACTTACCATTTTCTAAAACTCTCTCTACAAATTTAGCTTTTATTATATCTCTCTCTGTAATTTCTTTTCCGGATCCTTATCCAGCGATAATTTTTCTCCCTTGTCACGATCCTCTATCATTGCCTTTTTCTCTGCCAGCTTCTCCTTTATGGAAATTCTCCCCGTTGAACGTTTCTCCTCTTTCTTTGACTTTTCATTGTTCAGAACATTATCAATCATATTATAATTGCTTTCTTCAAGCTCCTCCACCTTTGCAAGCGGTTTATATTCTGACAGCTTATCTAACAGTTCCTTTGCCTTTCTGGCGGTCTGTACGGCTTCACTGTTATCAATCTCCGTACCTTGTCCGAAAATGTCTGTTATGCCCTCCCTGATGCTTTCTGCTACGATTGCATTAAGAAAATCATTAAGATACCCAATATTTCCGTTGCTGATGTCCTCTGTGATATTCGCCACTTGTGCATCCCTGTCCTCAACAGTATCTTTATATTGATACGTGTCATAATCATAAGAAAGCTGGTCTATCTGTGTAGCAAGCGAAGCTGCCTGCCACTTCTCCAAAGAACCACGCACTTCTATATCTGGTAATTTATCAATCAACTCTGCAATCATTTCTATTGCTTTCGGATCGTCTGTAATATCCGGCACATAATCCAAAATCTCTAAATCGGCAACTTTACCGGAAACAATATCCATTTCCACATCTTCATAGCGTTCTGTTCCCTTTGTATGTACATTAATTCCAATACCCCTAATTCCATTCATTCGCTCCGGTGGTATCTGATGATACAGCTTTATGGCTTCATCAACGGTTTCTATGCCCTCATGAAATTCTCCAAGATTATGAAACTCACTGCATTCGGACACCATAAGGGTAACTATTGTAGGCTTCTTCTCTGCTATATCTTCCTCGGCAGATTCCTTTTGCATTGCTTCACGTTTTTCTGCAAGATAGCTTTCCACACCTGGAAGATATGTTGCAAGTGTTCCAGTCTTCCCCTCTGTAATTGGGTTGACATCAACCTTAACACCGCCGATTTTCAGACCATCTTCGTTAAAAGCATTAAATAAATCATCTTCCTTCTCTTTTCCCTTATATTCCACTACTATATCAAGGTCAGAGCCTTCCTTTTCAAGACCTCTGCACCGGCTACCGGATACAGCTACATCTACAATATCCACATCTATCTCATATTCCTCTATTTTGGATTTTATATAAGCATAGGCGGTCTGCTCCACATCCTCCGATGTCTGACCTTCTATGTTATGGAACATCTCATTTGTTCTTGCTTTGAAATCCGAAACAATGTGACGTGCTGCTATCTCAGCCTGTTCCACATCTTCTCCTTTTTCTATAAGTTCCTCATAATCAACCGGGATACGTTCATCCCGTTCCGTTACGCGTATATCTTCCAGTATATCCTTTAATGCTGCATGAATGGATATATCAGGGTTGTCGTATACACCGCCATCAAGCAACTTGTAATTTGCATCAAAAATGAAATAATCATATCCATCATCACAGGTCTGTATGCTGACAAATTTATCATTAATGGAAAATGCCATTTGTTCTGGCTCTTTCACTTCACTATCAGGATTATCGTTTTCCGTAAATGATACATCTTCTATAATGTACTTCTGTTCCTCTGTGGGCATAAGATTATCCATTTTTCCCTGTTCATAAAGTGCATCAAATCGCTCCATATACATCGAAACATCTTCAATGCCACTATTATGAAGTTGTTCTACAAATCTTTGTTTTACAAAGTCTTTGACTTCCTCTAGTGTCATCTCTCTACGACCTTTTGCTTTGTCTTTTTCAATATCATGATTTTGCTGAATAGAAGATTTTTCTTTCGCAATCTCCTGTACAAACTCAGGCACTTCCCTGTAACCAAAAGAATCTACATAATGACATGTATTCTCTCCGTTCTGATGAAGTACCACCACATCACTAACAGACAACGAATGACCTCTGAAATCGTCCGGATGAACTATATTAAATTTTGTATAAATATCCTCAAGGTTTGTACCATCTTCCAATGGTGCAGTATAAACCAAATCATAATTCTCTCTGTTAACCGAAATCCCCTTACTTTCAAGATAATCCATGTTCATAAAGCGAATATCCCTTGCTTCCGGTGTATCTTTAAGCTGATAGATACCAAATTTATTATCTTTACCATATAAAAGCTGTGCTTCCCTGTTAGCAGAACTCTCCTTCAGCTCATTCTTCTTTCCTGCTTGTTTCATTACAGATAACTCAGAATCCTCTGGCATTTGTACAATGTCCTGCTCTTGTTCCACCACCCGGTCTTTCTGCAATTCCTGTAAGTGTACCTCAATGCCACTAATCATCTCAGAAGCTGTCCTGCGGATTGTATCAAGAGAAGATTTTAACTCTGTCATTTCTTTGCCACTGCTCCAGCCGGCAATGTAACCAAAAGAATAATCCGAGGTATCAATACCAAAATGCTGACACACTGTATAGGCAATACTCTCCGCTTCTACTTCTTTGGTGTTACGATCTTTTTGTTCTGAAAGGTCTGTATCCTTATTTAACTCTCTGCTATGTAACTTTGCGTGTGCCACTTCATGGATAGCGGTTTTAACCGTCTGACTTTCGCTCATTCCCTGCTGAATGGCTACTCTTTGTTCCTCTGTTTGGTAATATCCCTTTGCTTCTCCCGAAATATCCTCGTACCCAATCGGAACAGGCGAAACCATTTCCAATGCTTTCATAAAATCCTGATAGCCTTCCACATCTGCGGACAACTCACTTACTGTCAGTTCCGGCAATTCCCTCCCATCCGTCTGTGACACATCAAAAACGGAAACTGCACGAAAGGAAGGAATGGTTACCTCCACTTCCTCCATAACAGGCTTTCCATCCTTATCAAGCATGATTTCCTTTGTTTCCGGATCAAGTTTCTCCTGTTCCTCTTTTACCTTATATGGTGCCGGGGCAAGAATACGAATACCTTTTTCCCCTTTTTTAACGTGTCTTTCAAAATTTTTCTTCCAAGCCTGAAATCCGGCTACTAAGGTGGCATCCGGCTTTTGCATGGCAATTAAAAGGGTATTGTTAAAACTGTAGTTATGAAATTTTGACATGGTGTTAAGATAATTCTTGTATTTCTCACTTTCAAAAAGTTCCTTAATCCCCTGTTCCAGCTTCTCTGTGATTTCCTGTACTTTCTGCTTTTCTGTTTTTGTATCTGCCATTTTGATTTCCTCCTAAAATTTGCTCTAAAACAGAAAAAGCAGATAGATTTCTCTACCTGCTCTCTCTAAACTAATCTATAAACTTTCTTCTTTTACTTTCATTTTCGCCATATCCGACTTTTCCAAAGTCTTTTGAACACCAACTTTATCTTTGCTAATTCTAGCACTCATTTCAGCCAGTTTTTCTTTAACAGAAATCCGACTTTTAGAACCATTCGCAAGCATTTTTTCATTTTCTCCAATATGCTCTGATATTTTGAAACTTGCCACAGGCTTCATCGGTTTATCTGCCACTAATTCTGGCTTGCCAACCTCTGGTACATTCCCCGGCTCATCGTTTTCGGCTTCATCATCACCCATAACCATCACTGCATCACCTTTTTCATCCATATTCAAAAGAGCATTTAACTCACTAAGTCTTTCTAATTTCTCCTTTAGCTCTGTTTCCTGTGGGAAAGGCTTTGTAACTTCAACCTTTGCAGTTTCAAGCTGATGTTCCACATTAGAAAGTTTCTGTTCCACATCTGCCATTTTGCCGGACATTGCTTCTAAGGCATTGGAAAGTCTTTGCAGATTTCCTAACGGATCAGCACCGATTTCCATCTCATGGCTTAACTGTCCCTTTAATGCAATGGAAAACTTGGAATTGAATGTGTCAAAAGAAACACTCATTTTAAAACCTTGAAATTCTCCGATTGCAACTGCCATATTGGGCTGTTTTGCACTCCGACACATATCAATTAGCACCGTTCCGGCTTCTTTTTTGTCCGTAAATACCCTGTTACCGATTTTCATGGAAAAACTGTCTTTATCCAGTGGTTTATTCTGCTCGTAGGTCTGAATATCTGCACGATACCCGGCAATTCGCTCTTTCATGGTAGCTATCTGCTTTGGATAATGCTGTGCAATATTATCCTCCAGACGGTAACGCTGGCTTGTGTGGTTCGCTTTCATCAATTTTAATTTTGACACCTGTATGTCAAGATCCATCTTTTCTTTTATGTATGGATTCCCCGTTGCAAGTGCCTTTACTTCTGCATAGGATAATGCTGCTTCGTCAATGTCTTCACAGGAACGTACCGGGGACTTGCTCGTCATAATCTGCCCGATAAATTTCTGCTTGTTCTCAATGAGCTGCCATGAATAGCTGTCAAAGGTTCCTTCTGTCACATAGCGGAAAATCTTAACTTTATCATTCTTGTTTCCCTGTCGCAAAATTCTACCTTCCTGCTGTTCAATATCTGACGGACGCCAAGGCACATCCAAGTGATGTAACGCAATCAGTCTGTCCTGTACGTTGGTTCCGGCTCCCATTTTGGCAGTAGAACCCAACAAAAAACGAACCTGTCCGCTTCTTACTTTTGCAAACAGCTCCGCTTTTCTTTTCTCCGTATTGGCATCATGGATAAATGCAACTTCTTCCTTTGGCACACCTTTTTCTATCAACTTATCCCTTATATCCTCATAGACGTTGAATGTACCATCGCCCTTTGGAGTGGATAAGTCACAGAAAATAAGCTGTGCCGATTTCTGTTCTTTTGTTTTTTCCCAGATTTCAAATGCTTTATCTACACAAGTGGTAGCTTTGGAATTATCTTCATCCGGAAGAATATCGTTAATCAGTCTTTGGTCTAATGCCAGCTTTCTTCCGTCATTGGTGATTTTCAGCATATTGTCAATGTGTGCTTCCACTCTCCTGTCACGTACTGCTTCTGCACGATCCGCAAGGGATTGTACCATTTCTTTCTGATATTCACTAGGCTTTAACACCACATTTTCATACTCTGCTTCCGGTACGGGAAGTTTTAACATATCCGGTGTCTGAATGTCTGCACTCTCTTTAAAAAGAGAAATCAGTTCCGGAAGGTTAAAGAATTTTGCAAATCTTGTTTTTGCCCGATATCCGGTTCCTTCCGGTGCAAGTTCAATTGCAGTCTGTGTTTCTCCAAAAGTAGCTGCCCAGCTATCAAAATTTCCAAGTCCTAACTTCTGGAGTGTGCTATATTGCAGATACCTCATATTCGTATAAAGTTCTGTCATACTGTTAGAAATTGGTGTACCTGTTGCAAAAGTGATGCCTTTACCACCTGTCAGTTCATCCATGTACTGACACTTTGCAAACATATCCGAAGATTTCTGTGCTTCTGTCTGTGCGATACCTGCAACATTCCTCATTTTTGTGTAAAGGAACAAATTTTTGTAATTGTGCGACTCGTCAACAAACAGCCTGTCCACACCTAACTGCTCAAAGGTTACTACATTATCTTTTTTGCTCGCATCATTCAATTTGGAAAGTCTTGTATGTAAAGATTTCTTTGTCTTTTCCATCTGTTTAATGGTATAACGCTCTCCCTTTGCAGCTTTGGTAGCCTCGATTGCCATTTCGATTTCTTCTATCTGACGCTCTATCATGGCTACCTGTCGTTCTGTAGATAATGGTATTTTCTCAAACTGCGTATGACCAATAATCACTGCATCATAATCACCTGTTGCAATACGGGAACAGAATTTTTTTCGGTTTGCCGGTTCAAAATCTTTCTTTGTGGCTGCTAAAATATTTGCTCCCGGATATAGTCTTAAAAAGTCACTTGCCCACTGCTCTGTTAAGTGGTTCGGCACTACAAATAGGTTCTTTTGGCACAAGCCTAAACGTTTACTTTCCATTGCTGCAGCAATCATTTCAAAGGTCTTACCTGCACCTACACAATGGGCAAGTAAGGTATTATCTCCATAAAGCTGATGGGCTACTGCATTTAACTGATGCGGTCTTAATGTAATGTCCGGTGTCATGCCCGGAAACTTTAAATGGGAACCGTCATACTCTCGTGGTCTTGTGGAATTAAAAAGTTCATTGTACTTTGCACACAATACCTGTCTGCGTTCCGGATCACGAAATACCCAATCTTTAAATGCTTCTCTTATGGCTTCCTGTTTCTGACTTGCAAGCATGGTTTCCTTTTTGTTAAGCACACGTTTTTCCTTGCCATCTTCTGTGATAACATCAAAAATACGGGTATCACGTAAATTAAGGGAATCTTCTAAAATACGATAGGCATTTGCCCGACCTGTACCATAAGTTATATTTGCCAAAGTATTTCCATGGTCTGCATTTTTTCCTTTTACATTCCACTGTCCTGTCACATCGGAATACTGCACTCCCATTACATTGCGGTTAAAGAGATATTCCGGTGTTTCAAAGGTTTCACGCATAAAATCCTCAATGTATTTGGTATCAATCCAGGTTGCTCCGATACGCACCTCAATTTCAGATGCATCCAGGTCCTTTGGCTGTACACCCTCCAGTGCTGTTACGTTCATGGCATATTCCGGGTGGTTCTCTGCAAATACTTTCGCTGTAGCCAGCTTTTCTCTTACATTACCACTTAAATATTCATCCGCAGTTTCCCACTTCTCCGTAACCGGATTTTGAAAAATAACTCCGGCAAGTTCTTTTGTTACATCTTCCTCACTTTTACCTGTAAGCTCTGACATATAAACTAAATCAATTCTTGCCTTTTCTCCTAACGATACTGCCAATGCTTCACTTGCAGTATCCACACTTGTGACAACTTCTGCTTTCTTAATGGTTCGTTTTGAAAACATATCAGCCTTGCCTTTGAAGTTGCCCTCATCATCTAATTTTTCCAAAGAACAAAGCAGACAGTAGCTTGAATCCTGATTAAATGCTCTCTTATTGGTCTGGGAATTGATAAGACCATACTTTTTTGAGAACGCATCATACAGCTCATTCAGCTCTGTCTGCTTATTTTTTATCATATCGTCCGGATATTCATTTAACTGATACTCTATCAGCTCCTGTGTACAATCTCTTATCTGCACCATGCCTTTCATACGCTGTTCCATGGTTTCTGACACTTCCACAGGCTTCATAATGGAATTTTCACGATAATATACTCTATCATCCACAAGGGTATAACTGTAATTCTTAACGTTTGGATCAGCGGGAATACTTGTGGCTGCCAGTTCATCATCAAGTTCTTCAAACTCTATCGCATCAATACTTCCCTCAATATTTGAGATCGCATTTTTTAACTGTTCGGATAATGGAATGGATGTGTCTGGTGTGCAAGTGGCTTCCATGCCATACGGTCCACTGACCATTTCCATTTTCCCTAAAATCATTTCTGGGTGGTCTGCAAAATACTGGTTCATGGCAATGCCATCTTCATTTTGGGATAAATGCACCCAATCTGGCTCAATATCCATTACCCTGTCACGCTTTTTAAAGAAAAGAATGTCTGATGTAACTTCCGTTCCCGCATTTTCCTTAAAAGCTGTGTTTGGAAGTCTGACTGCACCCAAAAGCTCAGCTCTCCCAGCAAGGTATTTTCTCACTTCCGGACTTTTCTTATCCATTGTCCCCTTTGAAGTGACAAATGCCACCACGCCGCCCGGTCTGACTTTATCCAAGGTCTTTGCGAAAAAGTAATCGTGAACGAGGAAATTATGCTTATCATAGGCTCTGTCCGCCACCTTATACTGACCGAATGGCACGTTTCCTACTGCCACATCAAAGAAATCGTTGGGATAATCCGTCTTTTCAAAGCCTGTTATCTTTATATCTGCATTGGGATAAAGCTGTTTTGCTATTCGCCCCGTAAGACCATCAAGCTCCACACCGTAAAGTCTGCTCTCCTGCATTTTCTCAGGCAGCATACCAAAGAAGTTACCTGTACCCATTGCCGGCTCCAAAATATTTCCTTTGGAAAATCCCATCTTATCAATCGCATCGTAGATGCTTTTAATAATCACGGGACTTGTATAATGAGCATTTAAGGTACTTTCTCTTGCGGAAGCATATTCCTCTGATGATAACAGGCTCTTTAATTCCTGATACTCGTTTGCCCAATTCGCCTTGGTTTCATCAAAGGCATCTGCAAGACCACCCCAGCCTACATATTTTGCTAAAATCTCCTGTTCCTCTGGTGTAGCAATACGATGTTCACTTTCAATCTTTTCCAGTGTACGGATTGCTTCCACGTTCTGACGAAACTTTTCTTTTGGTGCAAAGCCTTTTCCGGTGGTATCTTCAATATCTGATGTAATACGATAGTTAGCAGCTCCCGTTTTATCCACTTCCGACTCTGGTTCTGCTTTTTTTACTTCTTCCTGAACCGTCTGTATATCACTGTCAAAAATATTGACTTCCGGTTCTTGCTCTTCCATTTTAGATAAGGATTGGGGAGCTGTTACTTCTGTGTCTTCATTCTCTTTTCCATTATTTACTTCATGACTATTTTCCTTATCGCTATTTTCTTTATCACTATACTCCGCAGCTTCTTCCACTGTTTCAAAAGTTGGCACTGTGCCATCTTCCGCTACATGATAATCTTCCTTTTCATTATCCCAGACTGCAAAAGGTTCTTCAAAAGCATCGGATGTTTCTGTAACCGAAAATCTCTCATTTTCTTCCTGTTCTGCTTCCGGCTCATTTATAACATCATATCTTGTTACATAGCCTTCAGCTTCTTTGAGAATAACATCCATTTCTTTTGCTTTTTCAACATTTCCACTTATGGATTGCATTAACACATATTCGGCTGCTTCTGTAAATAAGAAATCAAAGGCTTCTTTTCCCTCTAAAATCTGTTCTCCGGACTTTAATACAAGTACCTTTTCTTCTTCATTCCAACTTATTTCATTATTTCGCTCTAATGTGGCAAGTATTTTGGATGCTGACACCATTTCGTAAAGTTTTCTATCTTCATCTATGCCACGTTGCGGATCAATAATTCTTCTGTATTGATTGGTAAGTCCATCTACACTTACAGAATGTGAATCCACCACCAAATCCCTTGTTTTATAATCTGCATAAGGAACCATGCTTTTTGCCCATTCCTTGTTACTTTGTGAAAAATGTTCGTCATCCTGTTTGTGCATAATCGTATTGGCAATGACATATTCAACACGTTCTCTGCCATACTTTTCTACAAGTTCCTTTGCAGTATTTCTTGGAAGTACAAAACCATCAAACTTCTCTGCAATTTCTTTTTCTATGGCTTCCTTACATTCCACACGCAGACCATGCTCTAACTTTTCCTGTTCTCTTTGCATGGCTTTTTCTGCCTGTTCCTGCTTATATTGTGCATAGGCTTCCTTGCTTTCCGGAGTAAGATATTTGTCCGCTTTTACAAGTTCACTGATACGTTTTTCTACCACATTCCAATTTAGAAGCACTTTTGCATAAGGATTTCCATAACTGCCTTTTTCCAGACGGATACCTTTTGCATCGTGGTCTTCATGTCCGCTGTCACTTCCCGGAAGTGCATGGGAACTTCCACCCGTACCGTACTCATTTTTCAGAAAATCAACATTTTCTTTCTTACTGTGTCCCTCCATGAAATACTCATAGATACGAAATTTGCCATGCTGAATACCACTTCCTCCAGTCAGCCTGTAATCAATTTCATCCTGTGTGATAAAGTCTTCCAGCTTCACATCTACGGTATCAAGTGCCGGATATTCTTTCTTTTCTACGCCTAAATCCACAAGCTGTTCCAGCAAATACTCCGGTCTTTTCACATAGTTCCATTTAAGCTGTTTTTCTCCACTGTCAAGCTGTGCCTTTGCCTTTTCAATTTCCTCGGTAAGTAAAGCTCTGCCTTCCTGTGAGGATAAAAGTTCACAAAGATTTGAAATGCTTTCCGGGTAGTTGTATGCTTTTAATTCCAGACTTTCTGGTGTTTCTGTCATACCATCACGAAAGAAATAGTGAATATCATTGGCTATTCTCTCACGTTCCACCGCATCAATCAGGAAAACTTCATTAGCACTCATGTATGTCCCATTTTCTACCATAGTACGAATATTGCTTTCCACTTCGCTCCAATTCATCACTGCAAGGGGATTTTCTTTTGCTGATGTACCATAACCGATACGCATACCATTTTCATCAAACCAAATGGACACAGGATTTTTGTCAAATTCAAATCCTTTTCCTGTAGTCTTATATTCATTTTTCAAAAACTCAGCCATTTCCTCCGGAGATTTTCCTTGCTGGTACTTGGCATAAATACGCTTTCTGCTGTTATCTCTGCCACCACCACTTCGCAAGATAGCTTCAAGCTGCTCCTGTGGCAAAGAAAAAGCAGTGGGCATTGTATATTTCATACTTGCTTCCACTGCTACGATATTACCAATCTGCTCCTCAAAGCTAGGGAAAAGACTCATCTGCTGATACTTTCCCTCTGGTTGTTCTATATTTAGCTGTAAATCAGTTCTGTCTGCACGATTTCCTCCGCTGACTGTCGGATGTTGTTCATCTTCTGTACCCAAAGCATCTGATTGTCCGCTTTGAGTTGTTCCGTTACTCCCTGGCTCTCTTTCATCTGTTCGGTCAGCACTTCCATTCTCTGCTCTGCCTGTTCCTGTACCATTAACAGATGTTCCTTCAATTTGCCCTTCAGAAGAAGTCCCGTATACACTCCGTTCTTGTTCTCCTGTAAAAATTTCTTTCTCATCAGTCCGTATTTCGTTAATGTTCCATCCGGCTGTTCGTCCATCTGTAACATTGGTATCTGATAATCCCCGTTTTTCTCGTATACTAAATTCATCATTTTTGCTCCTTTCTCCCGCATTTTCGGTCTGTGTGATATATTGTTCGTCTTGCTCTTCGCTTTCACGCTTTAAAGCATTGTAGCGTGTTTCAGAAGTATTTGCAAGTCCTTTTTCTTCTAAATTTTGAGATACTTCTTTTTCATAGGCTTTGATTGCTTTTCCAATCTCCATAAGAATCGGTTTTGAAAAATCTGACACGTTACTACCAAGCTGTGACAAGGTTTCTATTGTATTAAATTCATGGATATAAGGGAAACTGATTTCTTCTGCAAGTTCACTTTCTTCCATACCGCACCGCTTCAAAACGGTATAAGCAATACTGTCTGCAAGTGTTTCTCTTACTCTCACTTCCACGTTTAACTCATCCAGTTCCTCTAAAAAACTGCCTTCTTTGAGATATTCCATATCGTAAACAATCTCTTTGTAATAGTCCTCTGCAATTTGCTCCGCAATTTCCCTAATCCGATTTACAAATCCGGCTTCTTTATCTGTTTCCCCGTAGGTTCTTTCCAAACGGTCAAGAACTGCATCCTTATGTTTCTCCTGCATTTCCCAAAGATTAGGGAAACGTCCTATTCGCCTTGCCTTATGTACGTCTGAAATATCAAAGACATATTTCAGTCCTGTATTCGTATCATCATCAATCAGGGCAATCCCTTTTGCTCCTTTATTTACCCAACAGTGCATTTTTTCATTCCATATCTCAATGGAAGCACAAGCTGTTGCATCCGGTCTTTGGGCATAGATTAAAAGCTGGTCTTTGAATGGATACTTGTAAAGTCCTGAAACTGTGTTCAAATAACTTCTCCAGCTTTCTTCGTTCCGTACCACGTCTTTTGCTGTGGCTTCTGCAACACCGGAAATCATATCGTATTTTCTCATGGTAAACCTCCGTTAAATATTTTTTTGTGATAAATAAAATAGAAAAAGGTGGCTATGGTTCGTTCATGATCCATTGCCACCAGTGATGGTAAATGTTATTCAATTTTTGGGTTGCTCCTTTCTGATTTTTGTTATATTTGTGTATGAGAAAAGCACTTAAGATTTCTCCTAAGTGCTGTCAGAAATACCATATATTATAAGCTATTAAATTTTAAATTATCTCTTTGACAATCGAGTAGACTAATAACTCTCACATGAACAAAAATACCGTATTAGTTTTGCAAACACTTTCGCTTTCATTATCGTTAATGAATTTTTAAAGTAAATTACACACCATCAAATCTCTTCTCTGATAAAAAAGGCTATCTGTGAACCTTGATTAACCATATACTCTAATACAGCTTGTGTTCTCTGTGCTTGAACTACCTCTATCCTAAAATCATTTCTATGAGAAGCAACAAAACTTCCAACATATTCTTCTAAATAATATAACGTATTCACATAAAGTTTTGCATCGCATTCTGGAGCTCTTTGAATTAAATTGTATATCCACTCAATTCCTTTCTCAAAATATGGTTCTTTACCCACCGTATTAAGTAATCTGGCTACAGAGTAAAGCACTGCCTTAAAACTTCCCGTACGCACAATAAAATCATCAAAAAATTCCATTCTTTCTTCCGAAAGCAGCATGCATCTATGAACGTTTTCGCGCCATTCAGAATTAGCAAACAAATAGCCTGTGATAACTCTATCTTTACCTATCGGACCATTATAATCAGTATAATAGTATCGATCCTTTTCATGGCTCAATTCAAGCATTCTCGGTTTCAGAGCCTCCCACACACTCCAGAATTCATCTACTTTACCATGTATTTCTTGTTCCTGAATAAGCCATTTGAGTAAATACTCTGCATTATCATTCCTAACAAAATTTACCCTCTCTAAAAATGAATTAATAAGCATAGTTCTATCTTGTTCTTCACAATACAATAAGACATCAGCAAACCACACCACATAATTAAATATGTATCCATAAATATTTCCATATTTTTCCCGCATAGTATCCTTATCATCAAATGCAATCTGCATTGCAATGTCTTTTGTCAACTCCGCAACTAAGGCTGCTTCTTTACTCTTAAATGGAATCATTAAAATGGTTGCAAACATAATAGACATGCTTAATTGTTTGAAATCTATATCATTATAGGTACTTACTTCTTTGTCTAATGCTTGCTTTATTAGTTTCTTGTTCTTTTCAAAAAAATCATTTGTAGAAATGTCTCTATTTTTTTTAATCTCTTTATCATATTGTTCTGCAATCAGTGAAAAAGCATATAAGAATTGCCAGCCATATTGCTTCCCATAATCCCATATATTACTTGATACCTGATTTATTATACGACTATCATCACTCCAATCTTTAAGAATTAATTTCAATAGCAAATACATCGGATTATCTTCATTTACCAAATGACAATTATCATCAGTAATCAAAGTAAGAAGTCCCACTACAATTGCGTCTACACCATTTCCAGCTTGAACAAATTCATATCTTGATGCTTCAGTAAACATTTTTCCTAAACTAAAAATAATTTGTTTGCATAGTTCTCGTTCCTTGGGTTCTAACTCACTAACATAATCTCTAAGTAAAACCGCACTTGTATACGAAACTATTGATACATATCTATGTATAATCAACCATTTATCATCGTCATTTATTCTATCATCCATATTCATATTGCATAGCAGTTCCCATACCGCCCCCAATTCTTTACAAATCACATTAATATCAGAATACTTCGCATATTCCTTGAACTTTTCGTTGCGGTTAAACTTATAATCACTCCAACACTGTAAATCTACATAGCTAAAATGAAAATCTCTGGTTTCTTGGCTTTCTTTACTCAATGCTTTCATATCCTCGGTAAACGCAGGTACTATAGTGCATATTGCACGACCTTCATCATCTACATTCACATCAGTCACTTCATTATATCGTCGTAAATCCATTCTATAGTAAGCATACTTATCAACTGTCTGCCAAGTATCCAAATCTATTGTTGCTTCATCAATCGCTGCAAAGACTTTATCTCTCTGTTTCACAAAATCTTCTTTTGATAATTCCGATTGGTCAGTTTGATATTTTAAAATTATATCCTCTAATCTTATTTTTCTATGTGGAAGACCATTACTCTCTTTTCTCTCTTTTGTAAATAAGTCGTTTTTAAAAAGTGCAAAAGTTGCCGTGCGTTCAGAACTCAATCGGTTAGAATCTAAACGGAAAATCTCCTTGGTCTTAAGTAACTCACAAACAACATCCAGCATTTTCTCCGGATATGCTTCAGCAATACTAACAATAATTGCAGTTAACATTACATTTTGCGACTTGCTTAATATTTGTTGACAGTAATCCACCACAGCATTGGTTGAAGATATTTTTGTAATATTAAGCAACCACATCTCAAATCCCATCAAAATGCTAACAAGAAGATTTGAGCCTACATGGCTTCCCCTATACATTTGCCATAAACGAGTTGATGCTGTCTGATTCACCGACTGCCCTCCAACAGTGATAGTAATATCAAAACATTCTCTATAGTCTATATTTAAATGTGATTTTTTATATGCTTCTCCTGTTTTATTACAGAAATCTATAATAAAATCTGTCGCCAACTGCTGATTAACTTGTAACAATCCCAATATTGGCGTTTTAAACGCACTCGCAGGGTAATAATCATGTGACAAATATTCATTAAGTCCAAAGTAACCATCCATTTCCGTAGAACTATAGTGTATTGGCATTTCAGCAGGTCTAAGCCACATTTTTTTCATCAACTCAAGTGTCATCTCAGGCATTGCATATGGTACTTTACCGTAATGACATACGTCAGATATAGCTTTTTCCACCAAATCTAAATACATCTTTGGTGCATCAAGTTTTCTACTTGTTCTGCCAAAAGGATAAGTAATCTCATCCTCATCCTTTATTCCATTAATAACAATCTGAAATATATTGCACAACTTATCTTTTATCATCCAAGCTGAATTCAACATAACATCTTCCAATTTTTCAATATAATCTTTCTTTATAGTATATCGAAACTCTTTACTTGCTGACATTTTTTCAAACAGATATAAAGCAATATTGCCACTTATCCTCGTATTCTCTTTTTTCTGATTTTCATAAACTTTAGTCCAAGAATCCAAAATCTCAACTACGCATGTTACTAATTCCGTGTCCCAGGTTATTTTATCTTTATTGTCATTAATAAAATTGAAAATCGACTCCCATGCATATCCTGACGGTTTGGAAAGTCTTAAAGGCAACATATTTCCCTTATTTAAAGTTCCTTCTGCATGTTCTGCAACACGACAACATGTATTAATCAAAAAGACTGTTTTTTTTAACAAGGCATAATTATTTTCAACCATATTTAGCGTAATTTTACTATAGCAATCCCTCAGTTTTTCTGTGCTAATTATAGTTAATAAGATTTCATCTTTCCATATTATATTAACATCCTCACACTTAAGCAATTCATATATAATACTCTGATGTTCTTCTATACTTGCAAAATCTGTTAACCATCCTCGGAACAACTTTCTAATGCGTAACGTTGTCCTAAATTGTTCAAAAAATTGTTTTCCAGTAATATTATTTTTGTATTGTTCTGTAAAAATATGATTTACCACCAACTCTTCAAACACATCGTGTCCATGGTAATATGTTTTAGCATCTTCGGATTGTATTATCACACCATTCTGCTCCAATTCAAAAAGTGCCTCATAATCATCTCCTGATTTTATCATATACGAATAGCTTTCATTTTTAAGCATTTCCTTTGTTATAAATACTAACATATCTTCCCTTCTCGTTGGTAAGTTGTTTTTACGCATTTTATTATTACGAATTATTTCATCCCATATTTTTTCTTCAAATGCCTCTCGATTCAGAGCCGATAACTCTGCATCCTCAATATTATCAAGTGTCAAATATAACCCTAGATAAAATGGTGCACAAATCATATCTATTAATTTCTTATCACTTGGCAGTACAAATCCATAGGTATCAGATAATTCATAAAGCAACTCTTTACTAATGGGAGCAACATGATACGATTGTACACTTACCGCATTTAGCAACAAATTACGAAATGATTCTATATAAGCCGTTCTAATGGTAAGAATTATTTTCCAACCACCCGAAATAAACATTTGGAATAAATCCTCAAATGTTTGTTGATTTTCTAAAACAAAATACTTTTCAGCTGCATCAATATATAGAATACGATTCTCTGTCTCCTCATACACTTTTAACACTTCATCTATTACAAGTGTTCCATATGTCGTCAAGAAATTTCTCTTATCAGAAACATCCATATCAGTACATCTAAATGACAAAACAACTGTATCATTATCAACATCAACTAAACCTTTTTTTATAAGTGCGGATTTTCCTGTTCCAGCCTCACCATCTAAAACTAAAATCTGATTATCAGAATTCAAAAAAGTATTCATATCAAAATCATTATTTTTCAGAATAATGTTTTTATTTTTATAAGATACTTGTGTACCAATATGATTCAAAATATCTTCTTTATGTTTTTCAAGACTTTCACAACACTCCTGCACCGCAGAATCTACTTGAAAGAAAATATTTCTGCAAATAGTAAGTCTCTTATCTTGCATAAGCTGAGCTTCAATATTACTAAGACCTTTCCATTCAATTGTTATACCTATTGCTTTCGCAGTATTTTCAATATTTGTCTGATATGCAGGTTTCACTTTATCTTTCTCTGAGCTTGGTGAAAACTCGCGACTAATATAAAAATAAAGCGTCGTAATACCAGGATAGGCTCTCGAAGCACCTTCTACCGCTTTTCTTAATTCCTCCTCTTTACTCGACATAGCAACACTCTCTGCATAATATTTAGCCTGAAACCCTATAAGTTTTTCTCCTACTCGAATAGGATTTGTTTCAATATGTGGTTGATTAAAATATCTAAATATCCCATTTTTCTGTCCATATTCATTACAAAACAAATAATACGTTAGATTTTCAAATGCTCTTTGCGGATTATCGGAAAACTTATACTCAAATGCTTTCCAATTTACAGATGTCTCTGGAATCATTATCTTTCCCTCCCAATACGATGTTCTTACTGTTTCCCCCATCAATGCAAAAGCGGCTAAGTAACTCTGCAAACCTACTTATAGAATCAACTATGCCGCACTTTGTTACAAATAGCTGACATTTTTTAGTTCCTATAGTTTTGCGTCACAGGTTTGCTCCTATTTTGCCTTAAAACACTTTATAAATATTGTAACTTAGCATTCAAACTAAATCAACAATATATAAGAAAATAGTTACTTAACTCAAAGACAGCTGCAAGGCACTTAATGAACCTTACAGCCACTATAAATCACCTATTTTTTCTATCCCTAAAATCCATGTTCCGCAATCCCTTTTTCAAGAAATGTATGCACCAACTCCTCCAGTTCCACACCATTCATTTCACTAACCACAATCAACTTTGCAAGTGTATTCTTCTGCACAGCTACCGCATATTTTTTCTCATCCCCACAAAGCTCATGAACACAAATACCAAGTCCTTCTACAATCTTACACATAACATTCAGC
>JBGVLO010000258.1:0-2535 GCA_045124315.1 Lachnospiraceae bacterium | reverse complement strand
ATATATTTTCGTAATGAGATGATTCGCTTGCATAAGGAGGGGGAATTAGATGATTGCGAAATTGTTGATTTGATGGGATTTATTAATACTATTATCACGCATATTACAGATGGTAATGAGAATGAAGAAAGGCTGGTGAGCATTATGGGTGGAGCAGTAATTGAAACAGAATCTGAAAAAATAAAGAGAAATGCGACAGTGCAAACAGTTATTAAAATGGGGAAAACGATGGGAATGGACGATCAGCAGATTATTTTAAAATTGCAAGAAGTGGCAGAGGTAAGTGAAGAGAAGGCTGTCTCATATTTGGAGTTGTATAGACATGGAATGGCGTAAAATTTGTGACCACAATTTGACCACAAAAATTTTAAAAGAGCCTATTTTGACCTCATTTTCACACTTTGTATTGTAGCAAAAATGGCTTAAAATCAAGGAAAATGCAGGCTGTAGATGTCAACGACAGTCCGTGAAGGTGGACGTACAGTAGGTTCAGGCCGTGTAGCTAGCATCATCGAGTAATATAGAGCGAACAGCCCAACCCAAGTAAATTCAAGGCTTCCGAGGTTTTCCTCGGAAGCCTTTTGTTTCTTTATAGGAAAGTTCTCCTTTGGAGTCCTCTTGGTATAAAAATGACCCGCACAGAGGCGGGCATGACGAGCAGACGATAAGTTTTTAGAAAATATAGAAACCTTCCGCACCAGGAAAGTCTTCACCAAACTCATCGTCTTCATTTAAGAAGTAATCCATGTCGAGCAAATCATCCTCACTCATGTGGCGGATGTCATCAGCAGTCATGCCTTCAGGTGGATTTGCTATGTACTTGTCTCTGATTTCATCTGAACGTTTTTGCATAGTGTTTTCCTCCGTTGTTTGTATCATTATATCACGGATGGAGAATTGTTGCACTGAATTATGCAGAGGAGAAAGACGGAAGTCTTCCCATAGCCCTTTCGTACATTTCGTTCAGAGAAATATGCTGATGTTTATGATAAAGCTCAAGGAAACGCATTGTTTTACCGCAGCAGGGGCATTTTAATGGATCATATCCAAATGATGACAAAATACATTCACGCCAACGATTGAAAGACAGAATGATTTTTCGTTTTTCTTTTGCAATGGCAAGATTAAGTTTCTTATCATTTTCACGTTTTCTGGCATATATACCATAGTAACGGATTTGTTTGAAATGCTTTTCCGGTATGTGCTGGATCAGTCTGTCAATGAATTCCATTACAGGAATTGTTTCGACGACGAGCTGGTCATCCTCATGTCGATTGTAGTGGAAAGTGACATTTTCACCATCGTAATTATCAATGCGTGAAGTAGCGATAACTGGTCTGCCAAGATAGCGTCCAATGTATTTGATGACAGCTTTCGGATCACATTTGTTAGGTTTTGCATAAACATAAAAACCTTCTTTGTGATCACGGTAGCATTTGGCCTTAACACTTTTGAAGGATGTACCAAGTTTCTTCTCCATAAGATTAAGAAGTGCGGTACGGAATGCATTACGGAGAAATTTGTAGTTAAAATGAGTTTTTGCACGCCATAAGCCGCTGTTGCCAATGCCGCCTTCGGAAATAAGGCAGTGAATGTGAGGATTCCATTTTAAGTCACGTCCAAAAGTGTGAAGAACAAGAATGAAACCGGGGGTAAACTTTTCTGCTTTGTTATCTTTGTGAAACAACCGCATGATAACACTTTGAACTGCTTCAAAGAGAAGAGAAAGAAGTTTTCTGTCTTCAAGGAAGAAGCGTCTGAGTTCAGAATCAATGGTAAAGACACAGTGTCTGTGTTGAACATTGATTATCTTAAAAGACATAGAGGTAGTGCGGTCAATGGAGTATTTGTTTCCACAGGTTGGACAAAAACGGCTGTGACACCGAAAAGGAACAAATTTAAAGGTACCGCAAGATGAGCAGCCATACATTGCACCACCAAAAGAAGGGTCACCACAGTTGATCATTTTATCAACATTTTCGATGACCGATTTGCGAGGGTGCAGGGTATATAACATTTCTTCGTAATGATCTTTAAATATGTTTTGAAGTATATTGCTCATAAGATTATTATAAAGGAATTTAAGAAAAAGAAAACCCTAAACCCCTCATGAATGAGGGGCAGGGGAGTTGATGTGTCGAAGACACTTTTTTATGACAATGATTTGACATGACGGTTATAATAATAAGTGGTTAAAATTCCAGTTTTCTAAAATAAATATCAAGAATAGAAGGTCAATGTGAAAATGATTTTCATATTGACTTTTCTTTTATGAAGTACTAAAATTGAAAATGGTTTTCAATTTATGAATCATAAAAAGATCTATCGGACAAATCAGAAGGAAATCGTTCTGAAATATATGGAAGAACATCCGCAGGAGCATTTTACCGCTGTGGATCTTTATTCCGTGCTGAAGCAGCAGGGGCACAGGATCGGTCTGACAACGATCTACCGGCATCTGGAGAGACTGGTGGACGAAGGTATTGTGATCAAATCGATCGTGGATGAAAGCACACCGGCCTGTTTTGAACTGAG
>JBGVLO010000257.1:0-1997 GCA_045124315.1 Lachnospiraceae bacterium | reverse complement strand
CGGGAGGTAAATGGTATTTTGGATTTTGAGACAGAGGCAGGATTCCGTATTAATATGTTGTTGCCATTGTAAATTGTATGCAAGTGATACAACTACATAAATTAGTGATTATAGGCAATTGCGAAACTACCAAAACTAATATTAAGTGATTAAGAAGGAAGGAGTGAATTTATGGAAAAGATTAAAGTAATGATTGCGGATGACAGTGATTTTGTAAGAGATGGAATGCGAATTATTCTGTCTGTGGATCCGGAATTTGAAGTGATTGGTTGTGCCTCCAATGGGAGAGAGGTAATAGAACTTGCAAAGAAGACGGCACCAGACATTTTTCTGATGGATATTCAAATGCCGGAAATGGACGGAATCGAAGCAACCAAGTACATAGTAGAGCAAAATCTTGGAAAAGTACTAATCCTTACCACCTTTGATGATGATGAACTGGTGCAGCAGGCACTTCGGAATGGGGCGAAGGGGTATCTGATTAAAAATCATACTCCGGAGCATTTAAAACAGATGATAAAGTCTGTATATTATGGAACCGGAGTGATGGAGGAAACTATTTTTGAAAAACTGGCAAAGAATACAGAGGTAAAAAACGCTGGATTTTGCGAGGAGGGATACACTGCAAGGGAACTTGATATTGTGAAGGCAGTTGCCCAAGGCTTGTCAAATAAAGAAATTGCAAGTCGTTTTTGTATCTCAGAAGGAACCGTAAAGAATTATATCAGTTCCATTCTGGCAAAGGAAAATTTGTCCCACAGAACTGCACTTGCGGTATATTATCTTACGGGGAAGAAACAGGAATAAAGGGAGAGGATTTTTTGTCAGGATGTGGTTGTATTTTGGACAAACTGTCCAATGGAGAAACATTGCATTTTAAAGGGAAATCCGTTATACTTAACATAAGAGTGAAACAGGATTTTGAAAGGATGTGAATCGATATGACCCATACCGTAGGAATCGGAATACAGGATTTTTTGGAATTACGTGAAAAACATAATTTTTACATTGATAAAACTTCATTTATCAAGGAATGGTGGGAAAGTAACGACAGCGTAACCTTGATAACCCGCCCACGTCGTTTCGGAAAAACATTAAATATGTCCATGGTAGAAGAATTTTTTTCCGTGGATTACGCAGGAAGAGGGGATTTATTTGAAGGGCTTTCCATCTGGAAAGAAGAAAAGTACCAAGATCTTCAGGGAACCTACCCGGTCATTAGCCTTTCTTTCGCCAATATAAAAGAAACCAACTACCAGGTAACACGGAAAAAGATATGCCAGCAGATGGTAGAGTTATATGCAAAACATTCCTACTTGCTGGGGGGTGATTTGTTATATGAAACAGAAAAGGAATATTTTAAACGTGTGAATATAGATATGGATGATGCAGATGCTACCATTGCTCTGAACCGCTTATCAGAGTATCTTGCCCGCTATTACGGAAAAAAGCCAATTATTCTTCTTGACGAATATGATACCCCGATGCAGGAAGCATATGTGAATGGTTACTGGGATGAAATGGTAGCCTTTACCAGAAGTCTCTTTAACTCCACATTTAAGACTAACCCATATATGGGACGTGGAATCATGACCGGAATTACCAGAGTAAGTAAAGAGTCGGTTTTTTCGGATTTAAATAATCTGGAAGTAGTAACCACAACATCAAATAAATATGCCACATCTTTTGGTTTTACGGAAGAGGAAGTATTTGCGGCACTGGATGCCTGTGGAAAGGGAGCGGAAAAAGAAAAAGTTAAGGATTGGTATGATGGATTCGTATTTGGAAAACGCAGGGATATCTATAACCCATGGTCAATTATTAACTTTTTGGATAAAGGTAAATATATCGCCTATTGGGCCAATACCAGCTCCAATAGTCTGGTGGGAAAGCTGATTAGAGAAGGAGATAGAAGAATAAAACTGACCTTTGAAAAGCTGTTAAAGGGAGAAACCATAAAGTGTCCTATTGATGAACAGATTGTATATAACCAGCTT
>JBGVLO010000256.1:0-7170 GCA_045124315.1 Lachnospiraceae bacterium | reverse complement strand
TGGGCCAATACCAGCTCCAATAGTCTGGTGGGAAAGCTGATTAGAGAAGGAGATAGAAGAATAAAACTGACCTTTGAAAAGCTGTTAAAGGGAGAAACCATAAAGTGTCCTATTGATGAACAGATTGTATATAACCAGCTTGACGATAATGAAACTGCCATCTGGAGTCTTTTGGTAGCCAGCGGATATTTAAAGGTGATAAGCTATGAGAATTTACTGCTTGTAGGGGATGAAGAGCCTTTATATGAACTGAACTTTACCAACTACGAAGTACGGCGAATGTTTTATCGTATGGTAAGAGGCTGGTTTGCAAAACCAGGGGCAGGTTACAATGATTTTCTGAATTCATTGCTTTTAGGGGATTTAAAAGCCATGAATTACTATATGAAACGGGTAACTATGGAGATGTTCAGTTATTTCGATACCGGAAAAGGGAAATTTGGAGATGAGCCGGAACGGTTTTACCATGGCTTTGTACTTGGTCTTTTAGTGGATTTAGGAAGGGACTATATCGTAACTTCCAACAGGGAAAGCGGTTTTGGAAGATATGATGTGATGATAGAACCGAAAGATAAAACGAAAGATGCGTTTGTTTTGGAATTTAAAGTCAGGGACATGGAGGATGAGAAAAGTTTATCCGAAACAGTAGAAAAAGCCCTTGCCCAGATAGAAGAAAAACAATATGAAACAGACCTTATTGCAAAGGGCATTCCAAAAGAAAAGATACGAAAGTACGGCTTTGCCTTCGAAGGTAAGAATGTATTAATCGGTGCATAGCTAAAAACATCACAGTTTATGTAAGAAACTAGCAACTTACCGGGCATGCATATAAATAAATGGTGAAAATGGGAAAGATGAAAAAAGTCCTGTAAACCAGATAATTTTACTAAGATGATGGAAGAATCATCGAGGTTTTATCTGTGTTTACAGGGCTTTTTTATTTACCTGAAAATAACGGTTAATTTTCAGAAGTTCCGAATAAATGAAATATGACAAAAAGAGTTTTCAAAGGAAATGTAATGATTTTACAGATACAGTGCATAATATATGACAAGATGAGGAAACTATAGAAATGGGATTAAAAGTGCATTTGTGATGTGCTATTAAAAACATAGAGTAGAGGTTAGGACGAATGACAATAACAAGTGATATTAAGTATATTGGTGTCAATGACCACAACATTGATTTGTTTGAGGGAATTTATCGTGTGCCAAATGGGATGGCGTATAATTCTTATGTCATTTTGGATGAGAAGATTGCTGTTTTGGATACGGTAGATGAGGAATTTACCTGTCAGTGGTTAAAGCAGGTTGAGAAGGTATTGGGAAACAGAAAACCGGATTATCTGATTGTCCAGCATATGGAACCGGACCATTCGGCGAATATTATGAATTTTATGAAAGAATATCCGGAAACCATATTGGTGGCTTCTGCCAAAGCATTTATGATGATGGAACATTTTTTCGGAACAGAATTTACACAAAGCCGAATGGTTGTGTCGGATGGGGAGGTACTTTCCCTTGGAACACATCAATTAATCTTTGTTGCCGCAGCCATGGTACATTGGCCTGAGGTGATGGTAACTTATGATGCCACAGACAAGGTTTTGTTTTCTGCGGATGCATTTGGTAAGTTTGGAGCTCAGGATGAAGAGCAGGACTGGATTTGTGAAGCCAGGCGTTATTATATTGGCATTGTAGGAAAATATGGGATTCAGGTTCAAAACCTGTTAAAAAAGATGGCAGTCTGGGAGATTCAAAGGATATGTCCCCTTCATGGACCTGTATTAACAGAAAATATTGAATATTATGTCAACTTATATCATATCTGGTCCTCGTATCAGCCGGAGGAAGAAGGAATTTTCATTGCCTATACTTCCATTTATGGGAATACTAAAAAAGCAGCGATGTTATTGGAGAAAACATTAAAAGAAAAGGGTTGCCCGAAGGTGGTTGTAAAGGATTTGATACGATGCGACAGGTCGAAAGCGGTGGCAGATGCCTTTCGGTACAGTAAGATTGTTTTAGCTTCCACAACTTATAATAATGAAATTTTTCCCGCTATGCGTGAATTTATTGATTATTTGACGGAGCGGAATTTCAGTAACAGAGTAGTAGCATTTATGGAAAATGGAAGCTGGGCTCCGGTGGTTGCCAAGGCAATGCGGGAGAAGTTTGAAAAAAGCAAGGGATTAAGGTTTGCAGATACTACAGTAAAAATTACTTCTGCTTTAAATGAAGAAAGCAGGGCTCAGATAGAACAACTTGCAGAGGAATTACAGTCTATGGGAAGGTGATGTATTTTTCTTGTATGGCTCAATAGATGTTTTTGATTGTTTCACAATGAACTAGCATGGTTAAATGAAGGAGGCAAATAGAATGAAATATGTATGTGATGTATGTGGATGGGTTTATGATGAAGAAGAGGGGGCACCGGACATGGGGATTGCACCAGGGACAAAATTTGAAGACCTTCCAGAGGATTTTTTATGTCCGCTCTGTTCTGTGGGAAAAGAACTTTTTAGTGAAGTAAGTGAATAGAAATAGGTGGAGGAAAATAGTAATAAGAAAACAGAAATAGGAAAATTAAAATGGAAAAACAGAAATAAGAAAATACAAATAGGAAAATAGAAATAGGAAAATAGAAATGGAAAACAGAAATAAGAAAATACAAATAGGAAAACAGAAATAAGAAAATACGAATAGGAAAACAGAAATAGGAAAATGGAAAAAAGAAAAATCGAAGATAAGAAAATATGTATATGGTGTAACAAGTGTATTTATGGTTGCTTGTGCACAGTAACCATAAATGCACATGAGGCAAAGAAGGGAAGTAAAGATGGAACAGTTAAAGGTCAGCGGGGTTGGTTTAAAAGAAAAGCTGGAATCCGGAAAAGAGTATTATGAAGTTCGTTTAGAAAGTATTGGTGGTCTGGGAGCCAATTTATGCGGAAAGATGTTAGGGGAATTGGGAGTGAAGTATCTGGATTTAAACAGCAGCAGTTTTTCCAGTTATGGTTGCGAAAAGACAGGGACACCGGTAAAAGGATTTATCAGATATTGTAACAAGGAAAAAGAAATTCGAGTCCATTCCCCGGTAGTAGAGCCGGATTTATTGGTGGTATTTCATCAGGCACTTTTAAAGGATAAGTCTGTCTGGAAAGGGTGTGGCAGGGAAACAGCGGTGATCATTGCTTTGGAGCCTGGACAGGAAGAACCTGGTTGTTTACAGAAACAGGAGAATACCGTTGATAGAAAAAATGGAGAAAAGTTGCCAAGAATAGAGACGGCGGGGTGTAAAGCTGGTATCTGTTATGGATTGGAGGCCCAGAGAATTGCCATGGAAACTCATTCCAGAATTAATGTGGTAATGCTTGGGGCGGCATTAAAGGTAATGGGAATAAAGAATATAGAAGTAGGAGAACAAATCTGTAAAGATACCTTGGGAAAAAAGTATCCGGATGCTTTAAAAAATAATCTGGAAGGAATCCGGAGAGGATATGAGGAAGTAAAAAGGTTAGAACTGTCGCTAGAGTGTGAAAAGGAAGAAACAGAGTGCAGACGGGAAAAATTGAAGTGTGGGAAGGAAGAATTAGAGTGCAAACAGGAAAAAGCAGAGTGTAGGAAGGAAGAAACAGAGTGCAGGCGGGAAGAAACAGAGTGCAGACAGAACGACACAGTGCAGGAGAATATCCAATATCCGGAATGGGGCTATCAGAATGCACCCATAGGAGGAATCAATACCAGACCCGGCAGTACGGTAGTGGCAGATTTATCTCCTTCCAGACAGGGTTACATTCCCATTTTTATTAAGGAGCGATGTATCAATTGTGGATTGTGTCATTCTACTTGTCCGGACATGGTGTTCCAATTTGCCAAGGGTGAGTATAAAGGAAGAGAAATGATGGTAAATCAAGGGTTGGACTATTATCATTGTAAGGGTTGCCTGCGTTGTGTGGATGTCTGCCCGGTGAATGCACTGGTAAGAGGCGTTGAGGCGGAACATTCTAAGAAAGAGTATTTTATGCCAAATCAAGAACTTTTACGAAGGCCGGATGATTATGAAGAGGCAGGTGCCGATGGTTATATAACTTCAGAGTCTTATTTAACAGAAAAGAGAATGGAAGGAGGAGAAGTGTAATGAAAGAACAGGTCATGGAATATGCTTCCGGAAATGAAATGGCAGCCATTGCCATTAAACAGATAGGGTACGACCTTATGGGGTATTATCCTATTACTCCTTCCACGCAAATTGCGGAGAATCTGGATATGATGCGGGCAAATGGAGATACGGATTTGGTTATGGTGGCGGCAGAAGGAGAACATAGTGCAGCAGGCATCTGTTATGGAGCTTCCGTAGCAGGTGGTCGTGTAGTAAATGCCACCAGTGCCAATGGACTTCTTTATGCTTTGGAACAACTTCCGGTACAATCCGGTACCCGGTATCCTATGGTAATGAATGTGGTGTGCCGAACGGTTTCCGGTCCTTTGTCCATCAAAGGAGACCACAGTGATATTATGTATCTTTTAAATACGGGGTGGCCCATTCTTTTTGCCAGTACGGTGCAGCAGGTATATGATTTTAATATCATTGCCTTAAAGCTGGCAGAGAAGGTAAGACTTCCTGTAGTGGTGGCTTATGATGGATTTTTTACCAGTCATCAAAAGGGCCGGTGTTTTCGATTTGCAGAGGATCAGGTTGTAAGGGATTATATTGGTTCTAAGCAGGAGGAACATCCATTTTTGGATTTGGAACATCCCATTACAGTGGGTTCTTATATGAACGAGCCAGATATCATCAATAACAGGTATCAGTTGCATTTGGCTATGGAACAGGCTGACCGTATATTGCCGGAATTGTTTGCTTCTTATAAAGAAATTTCCGGAAGAAGATACGACAAAGTAGAAGGAATTGGTTGTGAAGACGCTGAGGATCTATTGGTTCTTTTAGGTTCTTCTTATGATACGTCCATGGATGCTGTGGAGGAAATGCGAGGAGAGGGAAAAAAAGTAGGTGCAGCTACGCTACATGTACTACGTCCTTTTCCGGGAAAAGAATTATGCTCTTTGATTTGTAATGCCAAAAATATTATGGTGGCAGACAGGCAGGATAGCTATGGTGCCGGGGGCGGGAATCTGTCATTAGAGGTGCGCTCAGGTATCCAAAGATTTGGCGGCAAAGCGAAGATAAAAAGTCTGGTTTATGGATTAGGTGGTAAGGATTTCTTCAAGGAAGATGCAAAGACAATGTTGAATTTATTAAAGGATTCCTCTCATCCCGATTTTGCATATTATGGGGTGACGCCGGGAGAAGTGGAGAAAGTAGAAGGGGAGCCATTGTTTGCACCGATTACAAGAGAAAGTACGAACCTGGGGGCAACAAAGGTGGAAAAGGTAGTAGAAACAGAAGTAGGAAAAAATGGTATAGGGGAAACGGAGGAGGGAAAAGAAAGCATAGGAAGAAAGAAAATAAATGAAAGAATAAAAGTAATTGGCGGTAATTTGAATGCAGTTACTGCCATGCCGGGTCGGATTGCCCCGGGACATGGTGCCTGCCCTGGTTGTGGAATTCCTGTTAATCTTAATTTGCTTCTTAGAGGCATCGAAGATCCGGTAGTATTTTTGTTCCAGACCGGTTGTGCCATGATTGTTACTACGGCCTATCCGAAAACCAGTTTTAAAATACCTTATCTTCATAATTTATTTCAAAATGGTGCGGCAACTTTAAGTGGTGTGGCAGAAATCTGTTACCGTAAGCAGCAGAAAGGGGAAATTCCACCGGGAGACATTATTTTTGTTATGGTAAGTGGAGACGGTGGTATGGACATTGGTATGGGATCTGCCCTTGGAACGGCACTACGGGGGCACAGGTTGTTGCTGTTTGAGTATGACAATGGCGGATATATGAATACCGGTTATCAGCTATCTTATTCTACTCCGTTGGGAGCGAAAAGTTCCACTTCCCATGTAGGAAAGGAGCAATATGGCAAAGAATTTTTCCATAAGGATATGCCACAAATTATGGCGGCTACGGGAATTCCTTATGTGGCTACGGTGGCAGAGTCGAATCCGGCTGATTTTATAAAGAAGGCAGCTAAGGCTGCATATTATGCTAAAACTACCGGGACTGCTTATGTAAAGGCAATCTCCGCCTGTCCTTTAAACTGGAACGATAAGCCGGCAACAGAGCGAAAAGTAATAGAAGCGGCAGTGAATTGCTGTTATTTTCCATTGTATGAAGTGGAACAAGGAGTGACCAGACTTTCCTATGACCCGGAAAAGATGAAAAAGAAGATACCGGTTCTTGACTGGCTTTCTATGATGGGAAGAACCAAGCATTTACAAAAAGAAGAGTATAGGGAAGTAGTGGAACGGTTGCAACAAGAAACAAATCGAAGATTTTATGAACTAAAAAAGAAGGCGGAAAAGGGGTAGGGGAAAATAGTAATATAAATTAGGGCAGTCACTTTGGTTAATGTCATTAAGTTAAGAGGTCAAAATAAGAGGCTGTCGCACTAAGAAAAATTTCTACAAGATATTGTAACTAAAATTTTTACATATCTTGTGTGATATATGCTTAATGGGACAGCCCTTTTTTATTCAAAAGAACGCATACTTACTTCTTCCTGACTTGATTGTTCATTTTCTACTGCCATTACTGCACTATTATAATCTGCATATAGCATTGCACTTCTCCAAGACTTTACACTTGTTAGATTCCCCATATTGTTTCCGTAAGATAATACAAGATTTCCATTCGTACTATTAATAACAACATTTTCCCATTTTGAAACTGTAAAGTATTTCTTATTCGTAACAGCAAAAGAAACTTCAGAAATTAAATACTGTTGTGCAGGCAATGAATTGGGATATGGTGAATCAAAAGAAAAAAGAAAAGATTCAAAAAGATGCTACACGACTTGCCAAAATGCTTTCTGTAGAAAAAAAGCCATTGGTTGGCATAAAAACACGATTTATGTTTTGGATAATGGCTAAAATGCAGTCCGCAGGCTTGGGTTCTTCACCGATAGAGAAGGAATATTGGGAGAAAAACGGATGGCTGGGTAAAAAACGACCATGGAAAGATGGGAAATAGAAGGCAAATGATAGAGTTAATTTTTAAAATATTTTAACATTTGTACCAAGTGAGGACTATCTGATAGTTCCTCAT
>JBGVLO010000255.1:0-3803 GCA_045124315.1 Lachnospiraceae bacterium | reverse complement strand
TGCCACAGTACACCGGATTATCCAGTACACCTTTTACAAAGGATGTGGAAAAGCCTTCTATAGTATTGTTCTGACGAAGCTTTTTCTTGTATCCACTGTTGTTTAAGAATGTAGCGATGGCTGCAATTCCCATGGTGGTATTGGCAAATTTATCGTAGATAATTCGAATAATCTCAGCCTCGTCCTCGGCTATGTGCAGTTCACCGTTGATAAGCTGGTAACCGTAAGGAGCAAAGCCACCGTTCCATTTACCTTCTCTGGCTTTCTGTCTGCGACCTTCCATAGTCTGTACTAATATATTCTCACGCTCAATTTCAGCCACCGCAGATAAAACAGAAATCATAAGCTTACCTGCATCTTTGGAACTGTCGATACCATCTTCCACACAGATAAGATTAACACCAAAATCCTGCATTCTCTGAAGGGAAGATAATACATCTGCTGCGTTTCGACCGAATCGGGATAACTTAAATACAAGGACAAAGTCAACATTGTCTTTTCCCGATTCTATGTCTTGAAGCATCTGCTGGAACTGCGGGCGCCCTTCTACACTTTTACCAGATTTACCTTCATCGGAGTATTCACCGGCGATAATCATATCCTGGTAATCGGCATATTTATGCAATTTATCCTTTTGCGCATCTAAGCTGTATCCATCTACCTGCATGGAGGTGGATACACGGGTGTAGATGTAGCATTTGAGTTGTTTTTTCATAGGTTATCAACCTCCTTACGTTTCTTCTGTAGTCCCAAGTGCAATCTCTAGTAGTTCCACCGCCACCTGATGATTTTTGATACGCATTAAATTATCCCAGACATCCACTTTACCAAGCAAATTCATGCCTCCATGCCATACCAATTCATCGTCAATAACAGCAAATCTTTCCTCTACTTCCACCTTTGTTACCACATTTATTCCTACTTGTTGCATCTCTCCGATTAACTCATAACATACGTCCGCACTACCATAAACCACTTCCTCTGGTTCTGTAGTGATAACAGTTACATTTACGCCCCTTTCTTGACAAGTTTTGACTAACAATAGCAATCTGTCAATCTTATCCTGTCGTATATCCGGACTGGAAATCACAATTGTTTTCTCTGCTTCTACAATATCCTGCTCAAATTTTTCTGTGTAATTACCAGAATCATATATTGCATTACTTATCTGCTTAGACTGTACATCTCCTGTCCATATAGAAAATCCAGTTCTCTTGTAGGTTTTTAATCTTTTATTGTACATTTTATGAAAGAACCTCATATGCGCATCAATGTAATCATACACATAAACGGCTTCTTTGCCCTCATAGTCACGATTCAATCTTCCCACATACTGTTCCAGCCGCCCTTCAAAAGATACAGGTGCCGCAAGCATCAATACATCAAGTCTCGGAAAATCAAATCCTTCTCCTATCTTTTGTCCGGTTGCTACCAAAATTAGAGTTTCATTTTTCTGGATCTGCTTTAATTTTACTCTTATATCTGCATTTTCCTTGTCCGAATTGTCACCATATAGAAGAAATACATGCTCAGCTTCGTTTTTCAATGTATCATATAAAAGCTTTGCATGTTCCTTAAATCTGGTTAATATAACTGGTGTCTGATTCCGTGCAATACTTTTCTTTACATCATTTACAATCATTTCATTACGCACTTTATTGGTACTAATCAGACTATATGCCTTGTTAATATCATCCTTACTGTCAACGGTATCCACCACTCTTGTATATCTTGGTACAAAATAATGTTCTATTCCCTGTTCCTGCGCCCTTTCTAAAGCTGTAAAGCGGTGTCTTAACGGACCGAGCAACATATAAATAATCTTATCTAAATTATCACCACGTTTTGGCGTGGCAGAAACTCCATAAACATATTTTGCATTTACTTTCTGTAACAATTTCATAGATGTGTTAGAAGCAGTATGGTGACATTCGTCATAAATTATCATACCATAGGAATTAATCAACTCATTAAACTTCCCCTTACTGTACATAGAACCCACCATTGCAACATCTATAATGCCTGTCAAAGTATTTTTACTACCATGCAGAATCCCTATAACACTGTCTCTCTTTTTCTTCCTGCCTGTTTTTGTTTCATATTCAGGTGGTTCTTCTTTGATATCTAGGAATTTATTCAATTCATCCACCCATTGATTAAGCAAATCCTTACTTTGCAATAAAATAAGCGTATTTACTTTTCGTTCCGCAATCAAATAGCTGCACACAACCGTTTTGCCAAATGCGGTTGCTGCACTTAATACACCATCTGAATGAGACAACAATTTCTCTGCTGCAAGCTCCTGCTGTGTTCGCAAATCACCTTTAAAAGAAACTCTAATAGGACGTCCCTTTTCCCTTTGGTCAGATATATCAACTGCAATCCCAGCCTTATTACATTCCTCTATAATTCGCTCCTTCAATCCTCTTGGCACCTGAATGTATCCGTCTATATCTTTTCCCAAATACACTGCACTAAAATTATAATAATTTGAATACCCCAGTCTCTTATTCTTATAAAATTCCGGATTATCAAAAGCAGCCAGACTGCGAATCTGATTTTGTATTCTTGGCATAAGGTTTAGTGTATCAATATAAACACCATTACTAAGTACCATATGAAGCTTGCCCACAACATCTGCTTTAACAAACTCACACTTCTTTTTCCATGGCTTTGGTCTGTTGCTCATGTCAGTATTTGCAAGCATTCCTCGACTTTCTGCTAACTCCGCCTGCCATTTTGCCATATATTTTTCAATATCTTCTATGCCAAGTTTTTTTGTACTATCCAACAAAACATCCCATTGATGTGGATAGGCATTCCAGTTTTCATCCACAAATGCACTGTTACCATTTTTAAGTGCCTGTCCTTGCAGTGGCAACGCAATCAGATTCCCAATACTGCTTGCCACATCCTGAGAAGGATACATTCTGTCATAATAATGAAACGATTTTAAGTTAATTGATGTAAAGCCTTTATCTAATAACAGAAACCCAAAATTTCTGGCTACAGAAGCCAGTATGGCTTTTTTAAAGAAAATCCATACATGTGCACCTTTACCAGAGCGTGAGCGCTCTACCAAAGGTTTAATACCATTTCTCTCACATATTTTTCTAAGGGCATCCACTTCCTTGTGCCACTCATTATCTGTATTGGCAAAATCCGTTGCTTCCGCACCTTTTTCGTGATTATCGAAATCAAATACAATAAATCTGCACGTTCCATTGGGCAACAGTGGATATACACCAATTACATCCGAACCATCTTCTTTATATCCCAGCAAATGAGCAATAATTTTCTTAACATCCAGTCTTGTCCATTTTGTATTTTCGCACTCATCACAGAAAGCCTTTTCACCTCTCTGTTTCGGACAAAGTCTAGCATTCCATCTGTTATCACATTGTGGGAAATAACCACCGTTCTTACCACGTTTTGCATAAACATCTTCTCTTCCCCAAAACATAGAAAAGAATCGTGTCGCCATCTCCTCTGTTATAAATGGAGGTTTAACGATACGCTCCCCTTGGTCAGGTTCATACTCTTCCACATTATCTATCGTCTCTTCAAAAGGATTTACCTCATCGTACGAAATATTTTCTTTTTTCAGTTTTTCTTTTAATATCCGATTCTCATACTCAAGAAGTCTGACGAGCTTTCTCAAAGACTCTGCATCATAGGCTTCTATATTCACAAATATCACCTGCAATTCTTATGTACATAACACCATCGGCTACCTATGTAGTAAAAAATCTACACTTTCTTTTAATTCATCACTAAAATCTTGCAAATCAGCAATTGTTATC
>JBGVLO010000254.1:0-3513 GCA_045124315.1 Lachnospiraceae bacterium | reverse complement strand
AAAATAACTAGAATTCGTGCTTATATCAATTTTATGGTTACATTAATATGAAATACAGAGAGAATATTACAAATGAATTTAAAAAATGAAAATAAGATAATTCAACGTAATTATGGGATAGACGCATTGAGAATGTTATCTATGTTTATGGTAGTTGTGTTGCATATTCTGTTATTAAGTGGATTACTTACGAATGAACAATTGTTTTCGACTCAATATGAGATTGCATGGTTGTTGGAAATATGTGTATATTGCGCTGTAAATTGTTATGCTTTAATTTCAGGTTATGTGGGTGTTGATTCAAAGTTTAGATTTAGTAATATAATTGTTTTGTGGTTGAGAGTTGTGTTTTATACATTTATAATTACTATGGTATTCTTTGTTTTTATTCCTAATTCAGTAACTAAACTTTCATTTATTAAAGCATTATTTCGTAAGCGATGAATAACCACCCGTTCCCACATTTAATCATTTTATGAGATAATCAATTCACATAGAGTTGAATGTATTTAAAATCCTTTGCTGATATGGAGCACTTTACTCTAAGTCACTTGGTTGATATAAGACACTTCACTCTAAAGTATGATTAAGAACGGAGTTGATATACCCAAATGGATTCCTCTCAAAACTTATCCAAATCAGATAGGCGTTGGTTTGATTTGATTCAACAATGCCGAACAAGCGGCAAGTCAGACCATCAGTGGTTAATCGAAAATAACATTAGCTCATCAACATTTTATTATCATGTAAATAAACTTAGGAAGAAAGCCTGTGAAATACCTGCAAATGCTTTTTCTGGTGTTTCTGAAATACAGGAAGTTGTTCCTCTGGTAATAAATGAGGATTTACCACAACAGAAAAATAATGCAGATATTCCGGAAACTATTTCCTCGTCTGACGAAACTGTATTACGTCTCACAATTCAGAATGTAACGGTAGAAATATCAAATCAGGCAACGCAGTCAGTTATTCAGAATACTTTATCTGCATTGAGGTGCCTATGTTAGGTGATATCTCGGGAATCTCCAAAATCTACTGCGTTTGTGGTGCAACTGATATGCGCCGCAGCATCGATGGTTTGATGGCGATTATCCGGGATACTTATCAAATGGATCCATATGCACGTGCTTTATATCTGTTTTGCGGCAAACGCCGTAATACATTAAAAGCATTGTATTTCGATCATGATGGATTCTGTCTTTTATATAAGCGGCTTGATGGTAAAGGACGCTTCCAATGGCCTAAAAATGCCAGTGAAGTCCGTCCTTTAACCAGGCAGGAATTCCGATGGCTGATGGAAGGTCTGTCTATTGATCAACCCAAAGCAATTCAGCCTGCTTCAAGAAAAAACAGAACATTCTGATTTGTGCAAAATGTAGAAAAAAATTTTTTTAGGATAACCATTTTTTATTTACAAGAAAAGGTTATCCACATCAATACTCTGAAGTGAGTATAGTAATTACATTTCAGAGTATTGATGTGGATAACATCCTGTAAAAAGACTGAAAACAGAACTTTTTTGGTTAATTTACAGTTATTTATCCACCGTCAAAATGACGAAATGTGATTTTTATGATATTTGTCAAAAGTGCCTGTATTCCTTATAATTATGGTAGTTAAGGAAGGAGGTGCGAGATGTCACTATCAGATGAAAATGCATTTTTAAAAATGGTAATTGAGACGCAGGCGTCTCGTATCAAAGAGCAGGAAAACACCATTAAGGAATTACGTGAAATGGTTGATGAATTGCGGAGCCTGAAAGCAAATCTTGAAGAAACCCTCGAAGAATTCCGACGTCAGTTCTTCGGCGTCAAAAGTGAGAAAACAACTTCAAAATCAAAGGATGAATCCCAGGCAGTGAAAAAAACTGTCACGGTAAAGGAGCATACAAGAAAACGCAAACCCAAAGCAACAAGGGATGAGCTTTATGCTGACCTTCCGGTTCGTGAGATTATCTGTCCTGTTGAAGAATCTGAAAGATTTTGTGACTGGTGTAATGCAGAAATGATTCCTGTTACTTCAAAGTTTGTAAGGGAAGAAATACGCATTACTCCGGCAAAAGTAGAACGTATCCATTACATGCAGGAAGTTCTTATGTGTCCGGAATGTCATAAAGACCATGATGGTTCCTTTAAGTCAGGAATTGTCCCTAAGTCCCTGTTCCCACATAGTCCGGCATCAGCATCTTCTGTTGCCTATGTGATATTTGATAAAGGTTTTATGGGACTTCCTTACTATAGAATGGAATCAGCTTTCAAACAGCTTGGGGCAAAAATCAACAGGGAAACACTTGCAAACTGGTGCATTCTTGCCACAAAAAAATATTTACTTCCAGTTTTTGTACGACTTCACGAAGAAATGTTAAAGCGTGATATTATTCATGCTGACGAAACCACATGTCAGGTACTGCGTGAAGATGGTAAGGAAGCGCAGTCAACTTCCTATATGTGGATTTATTCCTCTGGATCAGACGGGCTTCCGGGTATCGTTTTATACGAATACCAACCTGGAAGAAGTGGGGTCTATCCACAGAAATTTTTAGATGGTTTTCATGGTAAACTTCAATGTGATGGTTACCAGGGCTACAATAAAGTGGAGGATGTGCAGCTAATCTGCTGCAGTGCGCATGCCCGGAGGAAGTTTTATGAAGCGCTTCCGGCAGGAAAGAAGAAAACCATCAAGCTTTTGGATGTTAATTCATCGGAAGCAATCAAGGAACCTGAAATTCCTCAGACAGACCTTGAAAAATACATTCCTGCCGAAATAGGAATTGCCTATTTCAATAAACTCTTCTATTTAGAGAGAGAATTCAAAGAATTATCTCCTGAAGAGCGGCAGAAAAAACGCATAGAGCAGGAAGTTTCTGTCTGGGAGAACTTCTTTGGCTGGCTCGGGACATTGAATCCAACGAAAGGAAGCAAGCTCGAGAAAGCGGTGAACTATGCCCAAAATCATAAAGACACTTTACAGGGCTATCTTCAGGACGGACGCTGCGAACTTTCTAACAACAGGGCAGAACGAAATGCAAAAAGTTATGCCATTGGAAGAAAGAATTCGCTGTTCCACACATCTGTTAATGGAGCTGTAGCATCAAGTGTCATATATAGTCTTGTTGAGACTGCAAAAGCAAACAACTTGAATGTGTTCCAATACATCTATATATTACTGTTGTACATGCCGGGCTGCAAAAACAGGTCCGAAGGTATTGAACAACTAATGCCATGGAGTGAATTTATAAAGGAACATTGTTCAGGTTTAATTGATGTTGAAACAGTTACGGTTGAAAATCATCCGGAACTGCCAATTTAGAAAAATCATAGCGATGGGTAATTTTGTGCGTTATGTTATTCATCGCTTACAAAGAACTAAGTGTTTTTATTGATGAATCAGGAGATTTTGGAGAAGTAAAGGAACGCCCTGCGTACTATTTGGTAACGTTTGTTTTTCATAATCAAGATAATGACATAAATCAACAAGTTGCAAAATTAGAAGAGAGTATGAAAACTACAGGAT
>JBGVLO010000253.1:0-4236 GCA_045124315.1 Lachnospiraceae bacterium | reverse complement strand
ATACACATCTCCTATAACTGATAGATTTTCTTTTGCACGGGTTTCTATATCCTCTTTTTTAAATGAATGGGAACGCTGTGCAATTGCAATATAATGTTTTTCATGATAATTCAACTTTTTTAAACTTATGCTATGCAATGTTACCAGAGTTGTGTTATGATAAACATGTATGTAGTTGTCATATACTTGTAATTTCATCTCCTTTCCGATGTATTTTGGTGGTACAGAATACTGTGAATTTTTGTATGTTATCATACTGGATGAATTTACCTTGGAACGGTGTGTGACAATCCGATAATGCTTTCTTATTTCTTCTGTGGGAAGGGGATTTAAGAAAGCTTTTTCTTTTTCAAAATATAACAATGGAATTCTTCCCGTTCCCTGATTTACTTGACTATTGATACGGTTGTTGATGCGTTCCACCAGTTCACACAATTCCGTATAATCAAGCCGTCCGTTATAAGCACGGATTTCATCCAGTATCTTCATTGGTGCTTCTACCTTTGCTTTGGTCTGAGGTCTTCCGGCAACACAGGGTCTGACCTGAAAACCATAATCCTTTGCAAACTGCTCAAAACATATATTAATTTTACCTTCAGAATCTTTTATTCTTGGCTGCTCCATAACAGTCTTCATGTTGTCAGTAACAATTTCCTCTGGAACTCCACCAAATGTCTCTAATGCATCATTTAGAAGTGAAAACAGAACATCCTGAGTTTTGCTTAATGATAAGCGGTATACACGGAACCGTGAGTAAGAGAGCAATAGAACAAGGACATTGATGTTGATGGTTTCTCCTGATTTTAAAACAAAGGGGATATTTTCTTTCCAGTCAAGCTGTGCCTGTTTTCCCTCCGGTGTTTCAAATCGTATGACAGGCTTGTCTGCATTAGACGGCCTTTTGCGTTTGAAATAATCTGCAAACTCTTCATGTGTATTAATATAATGGCAAAAGTTGGAATACTTACATTCGTTTAATCCATGGTTGTCCACAAGATACTGCCACAGAATTCTTTTGTAATAAAAAACCTGTGAATTCTCATTCGAAAGTAAATCTTGTATTATGTCATAATATTTATCCAGCCGGGATCTTTTTTTTCGCTTTTTTGATTTTTGAAAACCATTGATATATTTGTCAACGGTTCTTCTATCAACATCAAGTTCCCTGGCAATCTGGCTTTTATTGATATTTAGAGAAGAATTTTCTGTAAGTGGTTTCAATTTGTATAAGTCCTCCAATGAATTGATTTTTATATCTGTGATAATATTGCTTTTCAAAATCATACTGTCTACCTCCATGGTAACAGTATAATAGTTGTACATTTTTATTTTGTATTTTTCGTACATTTTTATTGTACCATTTATAACCAATGTGATGTTAACTCTCTATAAACCAAATGTGTAGTATCTAGTTTCCCCAAAAATCCTATTGTTTTTTTATACTTGTTTTGGTGCTATTTTCGTATTCCTTTACCCGACGATAAAACGTTGCAGGCTTTAATCCCAACTCATTCATTGCCTCCACCGCCTTACACTTACCAGACTTCCACTCACTGTAAACCAGAGCAAATTTATCCATATCCATTGCAATTGGCTTACGACCTTTATACTTTCCATTTTGTCTGGCAATTTCAATCCCCTCTCGCTGTCGGTCTAGAATATATTCACGTTCCAGTTGGGCAATTGCCCCGAACACTGTCAACATGAATTTTCCAGATGGTGTCTTCGTATCAATGGCTTCTTTCTTGGAAATAAAATCTACCCCTTTTTCTTCCAACTGCTCCACTATCTCCAATAAATCCTTTGTATTTCGTGCTATTCGAGAAATTGACTCTACCACAACCACATCCCCCTCTCGCACAAATGCCAGCATCGCTGTAAGCTGTTCCCTTCCTCTCTGCGTTTTCCCTGTAATTTTCTCTAAGAAAATCTTCTCAACACCAAGTTCCGCCATCATTACTTCCTGTCTTGTTGTGTTTTGCTCCTCTGTTGATACTCTTACATACCCAACTTTCATAAAGCCTCCTTATCCGCAGAATTCCTCTGCTACTAACTAATAACTTGTTCCATTCGAATTAGAATACTATGAAAAGTGTACCAATTAACCTCATATTTTTTTGATACATGCCAAAATAGCCAAAAACAAATCTATTGATAGAAAAAAATACAGGCAGGAAACCATCCGTTAGACCATACCCATTTGAAACACTATTAAAAGAAAAATACCCCTAAACAGAAATAGAGCATCCATACCGACCCAGAATTAAAATATACTCCAAGTCGAATATAGATGCTCTTTCAAACAAATTCCTCTACTTACAGAACAACCAATCCTATTTTCAATTTCCCTTCTTCTTAATTCCATTGCTACGGAATATCATACAAATATCTGTCAAACTTTCCCACTGTATCCTGCTAATCAATTGCATTTTTACTTCTCTGCTAAATCTGCATTTTTGTACCCAACATACAAATTCATATTCCCTCTGTGCGATATTCTTTAACAGTTCAACCGTCGCATCTGGCAATGCATGAATAGCTGAAAAATTCAAATACTTTTCATTATTAGATGCAAAATTAATCCCTCTATTAGAAAGATACTGCAGTTTCTGAACCAAATCATAAGCACTTACTGCAAACGATTTTATCGTTGCCACACGAATACTGTCTCCTAATGCTGCCTTTTGTATCACCTGCATTACTTGAGAAAAATGAAAAATGTCAGCCTCTTTCACCCCCATATTCTTGATGATATTTTTTTCAAAATCACTATTCATGATACCATATTGCACGTTTTTTACTACTGCCATATGAAATCCTCCTTTCAAAATATAAATTTTTTTTTACGTTTGATATAACATCATCTTGAAACTGACAGATATATCTGTATATGGCAAAATATAATCTTACTTTTTGCAACTAGTGACAAATTTAAATACAATTTTTGTTCTGCTGGCTCTCTTTTTTATTTTTCTTTTAAAAAAGGCAGATTTACAAGGATTTTTAGAAAAGAATTTGACGATAAACGTTTTAGCAATTACTTTTGTCACTCTTTTTCTGTCACTACCACTTACAAAAAGATACTCAAAGAAAGATACTTTGAAAATTACCCCAAAGATTATGAAATAAGAAATAGCACCCTTATGGATGCTATTTCTCATTCAATCAACTATTTCATTATTTGTCACTATTTTCTTTGCAGATGAACCTCTGTACAACTATCACCACATCATCCTTTTGTTAAAGTAATGCTCTCGGTTGCATTTGCAGGAAGTGTTGTATATGTATTTCCACTGCTGTCTTTCCATGTGCCTTCTGGTAAATCTGGAACTTCTTCTCCAGACTTCTTAGGCGTTTTAATTGTCGATAGATTAAAACAATACACAAACATATTACTCATATCCGTTACTTTCGAAGTATCAAAATTACTTAAATCTAAACTTGAAGCATTACAACCAAAAAACATTCCCATCATATTTGTTACTTTCGAGGTATCAAAATTACTTACATCTAAATTTGAAGCATTACAATCCCAAAACATCTGTTGCATATTTGTTACATTTGAAGTATTAAAATTACTGATATTCAGAATTTCCAAATTGTAATTTTCCCCAAACATAAACCACATATTTGTTACATTTGAAGTATCAAAAGTGCTTACATCCAGACTTGTCAACTTTGTATCATAAAACATACGTTGCATAGTTGTTACACTTGAAGTATCAAAATTGCTTACATCCACACTTGTTAATCCAGTTTCTCCAAACATATACTCCATAGTTGTTACTTTTGAGGTATCAAGATTACTTACATCCACACTTGACAAATTCATACATCCTATAAAAAGACACTCTAAATGTGTTGCCCCTGTCACCTCTATTCTAGCACTTTTGATTTTATCTGTATGTTTACACCACTCTGGAAATGTATCCCTCTCAAATGAGCCATAATCATTCTTCTGTACTGCAGGATACATATCCCCAGTTCCATTTACTTCTAATAGACCATTTTCATATATTGCCCATGTTGTATTTTTATAAGAACCAGAATGAATAACCTTTCCCTCTGCTGGTGGTACATCTGTTGGATTTGTAGTACTTGGTACATTTGTCGGATTTCCTGCTGGTGCTGATGCACTTGGTGTATTCGTAGGATTTCCCGTTGTTGTAGGTGTATTTGGTGTATTTGCAGGATTTCCTGTTGGTGTAGCTGTACTTGGTGTATTGGTTGGGTTTA
>JBGVLO010000252.1:0-2864 GCA_045124315.1 Lachnospiraceae bacterium | reverse complement strand
TCCATCCGTACAGGTCATCTATCTCGTCAACCTCATCATTGGTTAATGGAATGACGGGGGCCGCATCACTCTTGAGCATCTTTACCTTACGGAGCACATCGGGAGAACAGAAACCTTCCTCGATGCAGAAGTTCAAAAACGTTTTCACCGCCCTGAAATATGTGTTAATGGTTGTGTTCTTCCTGGTACCATCACGAAGAAAAGTTATATAATTGAGTACCAGGTCTCGGGAGAGCCTACTACAGAGCACCTCGTCAGGGTGGGTGTTTGTTGAGTATCCAACAAAATCAATAAATTTTGGAACATTGTCCTGATAAAATATGACCGATTTTTCAGCACAATAAGACTGTCTATCAATCATAAATAGTTTAAATGCATTTTGTAATAACATACCGCAGCCGTTGGCTGCAATCAAACAAAAAAGAATCATCCTGTTCGTAGTTGCATGTGCTATAATGCACTTAATAACGGTATCTACGTACCACTCCATCGGGAACTAAATTCCCCTGCTAGCATACATACGAAAGGATGATTCTATGAACACTATTTTAGAACAGTATAAAGATAAAATCAATGGTACTTTTTCTTTTTTTGACAGGATTATTATAAAAGGGCATATCCTGCAGTTCTTTTCAACATCGGGGAAAAACTATTTTCTCTCAGAGAAGAACATCCTTCTAAAGGATTTTTCTTCTTATGCAAATCAGGTTACGAATGATCTTGTGGCACATGTTGAAAATTTTACGGCTTCCCAGAACAGACCACTGATCTATCTGACTTCTGCAAAAACTTCCAAAGAACAGACTGCAATGACTGTTCTGGAAAGCAATCCTGTAGAGGAAGGACTGATCTGCACACTCTCTGTTGTGGAATACTGCCAGACCCTCCAGCCTGTCAAAAAATCTGATGGAAAGCTGGAACTTTCCACTGTAAACCGCAAGTGCAAGTATTATTATTTTTACTTCATAGATAAAAACTTTGGTTTTATGCACGTTAAGCTTCAGACATGGTTCCCTTTTCTGATACAGGTTTATGTCAACGGCAGGGAAATGATGAAGCATGTTTTTGATGAAAACGGCATTACCTACCGGATGTATGATAATTCTTTCTTTGAAATCAGCGACATTCCCAAAGCACAGGAACTGGCAGACCGATTTGATGCCAGAAGCCTCTGCCGTCAGCTTGATTTCTTTGCCCATAAAGTAAATCCTTATCTTGATGCGATAGAAGAGGTTTTCCACCAGGGCTATCACTGGTGCGTGGACCAGTGCGAGTACGCAACCGATGTCATGTTTAAGAGCCGCAATGCTCTGGAGGATATTTATCCATCCCTGGTTGGTCACGCATTCTACGACTTCAAATGTACGGATGTTTTTTCTTTTCTTGGACGTAAACTTAATGCAAAGTTTCTGGGAGAAGCAGTCTCCGATTACCGTAAACGTCCAGAAGGCTGGAGGATTAAATTCAAAATGAAGTCCAACAGCATCAAGATGTATGATAAATTCAGCAGCCTGCGGATCGAAATGACAATCAACGACCCAAAGGAATTCAAAGTCTTTAAAGATGTCCACCACAGGGATGGAACCACTTCAAAACGATGGGTGCCCATGGGAAAATCAATTGCAAATCTCTACCGCTATGCTGAAATATCAAAAGCTGCCAATAAACGTTTTTTGGATTCCATGCAGAATATCATTCCTGTAAAGAGTCTTGAAAAGGAAATCAACAGACTGTGCAGCTGTATGAAAGTAAACGGAAAAACCGTAACAGGTTTCAACGTCTGGGAACCGGATACATTTCTGCTTCTGGAAACCATTTCACAGGGAAAATACCTTATCAAAGGTTTTACAAACCGTGATATACGTGCAGAATTGTTTTCCACAAAACCTGATACGAAAAAGCAGAGTGGAAAAACCAGCCGGCTGTTGAGAAAACTGCGTGAACATGGAATGATAAAGAAGATTCCCCATTCCCAAAGATATCTGCTTACATCAAACGGACGTCGGATTACAGGTGCATTAATTGAAACAAAAAGAAAAATATACCCTGAGCTTGCAGCTATTGGATGACCAGCCGTCTAACCTATAAATCTGTTACATAACCTGCCTTTTGAGACAGGTCGGATGTTTATGCCCATTGAGCAAAAAACTTGTTTTATTTTGATGTTTTGTCAAATCAATAATATAAATAAGCAAAAGAACCTTTGACGAAACGTGATTTCGTTGGAGGTTTTTTATATTTGTATTACATTATGGTTTCAATTTATTAAGATCACAATACCCCAATGCGGTCAAACGTTGTTCAGTAACAACAATATTATAGTCAAGAACTGGATTATCTTCTTTACTAGCAGCTTTAATTTGATATAACATAACTAATTGTTCGATTAACATATCACGCTTTTCTAATTCTGTCATAAACAAGCCCCCTTTCAATATATTGTATGACATTATTCTTCTTTGTCAGCTTTCTTTATACCTTTGGAATGTTCACGAATCTGCTCATTCATCTGATGAACTTCCTCGATTGTCTGACATTTATCAGTTGCTGTTGTAATCAACCAAGTAATAAATTCCATTTGTTTATCTGTCATAACCATATGAACCTCCTTTAATAAGATAAAATATATTGTATGACAATTATACCACATTATTAATCCTGAATACAGTGAAAAAGACAAATTAGTATGACATAAATTTTAATTTAGAAAACTCAATAAATACTCATTGAAATATCCAAACAAATAACCAACAACAAAAGCTATATCAAAATGAATAGAATCGTATAGATCACATAAAGAATCATCATCATTTCTCCAATCAGGATGTTTCTTTATTTTCATATACCGACAAAATGCCTGAAAT
>JBGVLO010000251.1:0-10195 GCA_045124315.1 Lachnospiraceae bacterium | reverse complement strand
CGGATTAATTGTCTTAAAATTCAAAGCATCTACATATTCATCAATTAACCAATACTCTTCCCCGTGCATCTTTCCATTTTTTCTTTTCCATACATTTTCTTTCTCCATTCAGGTGATACCCCTAAATCTTCTTTATATTCTGTTTATGCCTTTTCAATCAGCACCGTTTTTCCTTCAAAAGCAAATCCGTATTTATATATTCTTTCTGCCGGTATGCCTTTTGCAAGCAGTGCGGCGTCATAACGTTTTTCTTCTATCTGGGCAAGGGCTGCTACCACCGTTTCCTCTAAATAACTTTCTCTTCTTTCGTTCTTCACTTTAAATTCCAGAATGACTGCCGGATTTTTCTCTATGTCCTTCGGTTCTATCACAACATCATATCGTCCAAAACCACTTTCCCTATTGGAAGTTACGATGTATTCCCTTTGCAAATCAACCATTAAACCCAGTACAAATCCATGATAGAACCGTTCCGGCTGTGCCTTTTTGGATGCCCGTTTTCCGGTATCAAAGCTACTAAAAAGTTCAAGGCTAATCTGATTCATATATTCATTCATGGCATCCACATCTTTTATCAGCATTGCCGTTATGAATTCATTATAATTCGCTTTATTTTTCTTAAACCAGGATTTCACCATACCTTCAAACATAATCTGTACTTCCCGGTTCGTCACCGCCAGTTCATAGTTTGCCTCTTCTCCCGGCTCAAGAGTTTCCATATGGTCATAATCCAGTACCTTTAAATAGCCGCTGGCAACCAACAGACTCCACACTGCATCTTCATTATCGTCTAACTGGTTATATACAATCTGCTCATCAATAGGAACATGTAAATGGTTTCCGAAAAGCAGTTCTTCAAACTGCTTCTTCATGGCACCGTTTCCTTCCCGAATCAACGTTCCAACGAGACTGTTGGAACTGGTATTTGCCCAGTAAGCTGTATATTCACCCGTATCCAGAAAGTTAAGAATTGACCATGGATTATAGATATCCCTGTATTTTCCAAACACAAATCCGTCATACCATTCCTTAACTTTTTCCTTTTCTTCACCTCTTCCACAGACATCCAGTGCTGCAAATACTTCTTCTTCAGTAAACCCGAAGGATGTGGCATATTCGCTGGAAGTTGTAGTAACTACTTTTAAGTTATTTAAATCTGAAAAAACGGACTCTTTCGAAACTCTGGTGATTCCGGTCATTATCGCCCTTCTCATATAGGGATTGGTCTTAAAGGTAGAATTAAAGAGGCTTCTAGTGAAAGCTACCATCTCATCCCAAAATCCATTTACATAGGCTTCCTGCATCGGGGTATCGTATTCGTCAAGAAGAATGATTGGCTTTTTACCATAATACCGGTACAGATAATCTGATAACTGATAGAGAGCGGAAGTAGCATCACTGTCTTTCATTTCAAAATTCAATATACGGTCAAAAAACAATCTGTCTGCATCGGTTAATGCATCACTGTTCCGTACAAAAGAATATTTGATATATAAATTCGTTAATACCTGAAAAATTTTTTCTTTTGTAGTTTCATAATCCGTTTCTTTTATCCTTGCAAAAGAAAGACTGATAACCGGATAAGTCCCCTGAAGATTCCGGTATTTTTCTTCTTCCCAGATGGAAAGTCCTTCGAATAAATCTCCCCTTCCTGCATAATCTACAGAGAAAAATTTTTCTACCATGGACATATTCAGGGTTTTTCCAAAACGACGAGGACGTGTAATTAAGGTTACGCTGTCGTTACTTTCCCACCATTCCTTGATAAATGAGGTTTTATCAATATAAAAATTATGACTCTCACGCAATTCTAAAAAATCCTGTATTCCGATTCCTACCGTATTGGTTAGATTTGCTGTATTTATGGTACTTCTTGTAATTTTTGTATATGCTAAATTTTTCGTATTCTCCATATCTGTTCACTCCCTTTCAAAATCCCCCATATTTTTAGGATTAGTATAACGGATTTCCTTTTTTAATGCAACGGTTCTCTATGATTAAAACCATTTTTAAGTCAAGCCATCGACTGTTTGCTCACAATATTGAATCTTTTTACTCTGTTGATTAAACATATCTTTTTCATTTTATCAAGATAGCAGTTAATGACATAGAATATAAATGCATTACATAGGTGCTTAATATATTTTCCTATTGTTATACGATTTACCAGCACTTCATTAGCGGTCAGAATATCACTTTCGAAACTTAAAATATTTTATTATTTCGAAATCAACCAGATATAATTTTCTTGGCACCTATCTTTACAATCTTTTAATACATTCTGCCAGTGAGAATTGTCATCTCTGCATCTTCCATACGTCAAATCAATAATAGTGATAGTTTCCAGAAGATTTACGTTATTAAAATTTTATCCCTTACTTTCCTCTCTAACAAAAAAAGCACCTTCAAAAGAATTTCTTTCGTTGGTGCTTCACTTATAATCAACTTTAAAGTTTCACGTAATCCTTTGGCTCAATTGCTTTTACTTGCGAGGCAACATAATCTAAAACATTTCTTGTCACAATGTAATCTGCTCCGTATGACTTTGCACATTCCATCTGTAAACAATCCTCAAAATCCGAAAAATTTTCATTTGCAAGTCCTGACAAAAGTTTAGCCTTATCAATTCCTTCAACATCAAAGAGTGTGCATAGTTTAGATAATACCTCTCTTCGTTCCTTTGCATTGTAGTCTTTCCTTAATATAAAGAATATATTAGGGATTGAATGTGCTGCGATACATCCTTTTATGTTTCCGTCTACACAGGATAAAATAACTTTTTTTGCATCATCAAAGAATGGTTCACGTTCAAGAAGATAATCCAACAGTACATTAGTATCAACCAAAATTTTATTTACCATACTTTTCTTCCCTATAAGAAGCTAATTCCAGCAGGCAAATAAGTATCCAATCCATGCCATTAAATCTTCTGTATACTGCTTTCCTCTCTCAATTGTAACTTCTTGTTCTAAGGTCTGAATAATATAATTCGATCCTATCCACATTTGAGTGTAAGTTTTATCATACAAATAAGTCGCAGTATCTGAACACATTAACTTTTCAATAAAGTCTTTTGAATCATAACCATTTTTCACAGACTGAACAAATAAATCTGCTGACATTTCACATATCCCTATATTAAAAAGTGTTGCATCCATTATTTATTCCACTCCTCTAATATTTCATCAAAGAAGTTTCAATGCAATCCCTTAAAACTTCACCTTTATCGTCGTTCCTTCTCCTTCTTCGCTCACCAATGTAATCCTTGCATCATGAATCGCCACGATATGTTTCACAATGGCAAGTCCAAGTCCGGTTCCACCGGTTTCTTTAGAACGACTCTTATCCACCCGGTAAAATCTCTCGAAAATTCTCTCCTGATGTTCCTTCGGTATTCCAATCCCGGTATCACTCACCGTCAAAGTAGGACAATTTTCCTCCATCCCTACCTCTAACGTCACACTTCCATCCTTCTTATTATATCGGATGGCATTTTCACAAAGATTCATAATCAGTTCCGAGATTAAATCCCTGTTTCCCCGTATTTCACAGGCTTCACCAATACAGGAAAAACGAATTGCCTTTTTCCCTGCATTGATAGACAGAGGTTTCGTACATTCCATGGCAACCTCAAAAAGATTTATCTCCTCCATCTGAATATGCCCTTCCATCCGGTCTAATTCAGAAAGATTAATGATATCATTAATCAGGCACACCAGTCTGTCCGAATTTTGACGGATTTCTTTCGCAAATTCAATGGTCTTTGACTCATCCACCATTTTATTTTCAATTAACTCTGCATAACCGGAAATAGCGGTAAGAGGAGTTTTTAACTCATGGGAAACATTTGCAGTAAAATCCTGTCTCATTTTTGCAGCTTCTAATATATTTTCATGCTGGGAACGTATGGTAGATACAAAAGGAACCAATTCCTTATATACAGCCACCTGACTGTAATCATCCAGATTCTTTGCAAGCATATTAATGGGCTGGATTAATTTCTTCGTAACAAAATGAGAGATTAAAATGCATATAAAAATCATAACAACCATAATCAGAAGAATCAATGGAATTGCGGATTCTAACATACTAAAGAGGTTGCCTGCCTCTTTTGCCACACGGATGACCGTTCCATCTTCTAACTTCAGGGCATAATAGTAGGTATTGATATTCATGGTATCCGAATTACGGATTGCTTCCCCAGTTCCATTTTTCAATGCTCCTTCTACCTCAGGACGGGTAGCATGGTTATCCATCCCTCCTATATCAACATTGTTGTCAAATAATACGGTTCCATCCACGTCAATCCAGGTAATTCTTAATTCAGGAATCTGAAAATCCTCCGAATCTATCGTTTCCCTTGAAAAAACATAGGAATTCTTCAATACCTCTGCTTCTAACCGCAATCCATCTAATACCTGCTCCCGGAATACATTGTAAAGAATCCAGACCATAAGTGCCATGGTAGTGAGAATTGCTATAATGGTAATGATAATAAATTGTATGTTAATCCTGCGTTTCATTCCATCACATACCCCACATTTCTCACGGTACGGATTTTTGTACCCGCACACCCAAGTTTTTGTCTTAATGTTTTTATGTGCATATCCACAGTACGGGATTCTCCTTCAAATCCCGTATCCCAGACATGCTCCATGATCACATCCCTTGATAAAACCACGCCCTTATTGGACATTAACAGTTTTAACAATTCGTATTCCTTATAGGTTAAGTCCACCGGCTCTTCCTCCACATACACCATATGCCTCTCATTATCTAAAAACACATTGTCTATCTGAAGTGTTTTCTGCTCTTCTTTTAATGTTCTCCGAAGAAGCGCTTTCACCCTGCTAATGAGTTCCATAACCGAAAAAGGCTTCTTTATGTAATCATCTGCTCCGTCGTCTAGCCCCTTTATCATATCCATTTCCGTAGTTTTTGCAGTTACCATAATCACCGGAAGGCGCTTTGTTGCAGGACTTTTCCGAAGTTTTTTTACGATTTCATTCCCATTTTCATCTGGAAGCATAACGTCTAGAATCACAAGATCTGGTACAATTTCCTCTATTTTTTTATAAAAATCCCTTGCAGTTTCAAAAGCCAGCACCATGTAGTTGCTGTTTTTTAATGCAATGGTTTCAATTTCCCTAATATTACTGTCATCTTCTACGATATATATCAGTGCCATAAGGCATCCTCCTTCTTTTTTCTTAATGGGATTCGGCTGCCAAAACAACCAAAATATATTTCATCCCTGCTGTATGGACACAGTGGTACAGCGGACACAAGATATTCTTTCGCCTGTTTTGACACCCGAATCATATTAAGAAAATATCTGTCAATGCAAATATCATTTTACAAGATATCCCCTAAATCATCAAGATTCATTCTAAAATCAAGTGATTCAAAAGAAACAAAACGTTAGCAGGTGCTTGTTTGGCCGTCGGTACTTAATGAGAGGTTCACCTCGAATTTAGTACCGCTACGAGCCAAACGCAGCGAAAGCGTGCCTGCGTTATTTTGATTCTTTTGCATCACTTGCACTCAAAGTACATTAGTTCCACAATTGCCAGATATGGTGATTGGGGGCAAAAATATTTTACCCCCATGATTTATATAAAATGAGAAAACATGAAATCTTATTAAACTTTACGGCTCTTATCATCCAGCGAGAAGATGACCCATTCCGCAATATTGGTGGCATGGTCTCCGATTCTTTCAAAGTATTTTGCCACCATAAGAAGATCCGCAGCCTGTTGTCCACAGTTTGCATCCTTATGAATCATTTCAACCAGTTCTTCTTTCACCTTTAGAAACAATTCATCCACAATATCGTCATTTTTAATGACTTCTCCGGCTTTTACCATATCATGTTCCACATAGGCTTCAATACTGTGGATCAACATTTCTATGGTGGTAGATGCCATTTTGCTGATATCCTCTAATTTCTTTACATAAGGCGTATCCGCCAGCAATATGGTAATTTCCGAGATATCCACTGCGTGATCTCCGATTCTCTCCATATCCGTAACCATTTTCATGGCTGCAGAAATGACTCTTAAATCCCTTGCTACAGGCTGTTGCTGCATCAGAAGATTAAAGCATAAATGCTCTATTTTCTTCTCCTCCTGGTCCACTTCTCCATCAGAATTCATAATATATTCTGCCAGCTCCACGTCCTGTTTTAATAATGCTTCCACTGCCTTTTGAATTCTCTCTTCTATCATGGTACCCATATTCAAAAGTTCCTGATTCAGATTGGAAAGCTGTTCGTCGAATTTTGCCCGTACCATTAACCAAACCTCCCTGTAATATAATCTTCGGTCCTCTTATCCGTAGGATAGGAGAATAACGTTTCCGTGTCCCCAAATTCTACCATTTCTCCCACAAGAAAAAATGCGGTATCATCCGAAACTCTTGCAGCCTGCTGCATATTGTGGGTAACCACCACAACGGTATATTTTTTCTTAAGTTCCTCCATTAGTTCTTCCACTTTTGAAGTTGAAATCGGATCCAATGCCGAAGTTGGCTCATCCATAAGAAGTACTTCCGGCTGTACTGCCAAAGCCCTTGCAATACAGATACGCTGCTGCTGACCACCGGATAAACCCAATGCTGATTTTTTCAAACGGTCTTTTACTTCATCAAAAATAGCAGCCCCTCTTAAAGATTCCTCCACAATTTCATCCAATCTGGCTTTATCCCTGATTCCATGCACCCTCGGACCATAAGCAATGTTATCATAAATACTCATAGGAAATGGATTTGGCTGTTGAAATACCATACCAATCTTCTTTCTAAGAACCGTAGTATTTACATCCCCAGCATAAATATCTTCTCCATCCAAACTGACACTTCCGGTAATCTTTACATGATCCACCAAATCATTCATGCGATTTAAGGTTTTCAAAAATGTGGACTTGCCACAACCGGAAGGACCAATAAAAGCTGTGATGCAGTTTTCTTTGATATCCATGCTGACATCTTTCAATGCATGATTTTCGCCATAGTAAAGGTTTAGGTTCTGCACCTTAATTTTCACTTTTTTATCCATCTTATCCTCCATAGGTATCATTTTTCTCTTCACCAAGACACATTCTTAGTCAATTGCGAAACCATGCCTGCATTGTTTTGATTCTTTTGAATCGCTGTCAATAAAATATTATAGTTTTGCAATTAACTAAGACATATGCTCTCTCTTATTCCTTTCGGTTTACATCAAACTTTCTTGCCAAAAGTTTTGTTGCAAAATTTATCAAGAGCACGATTACCAGCAATACCACCGCAATACCAAATGCTACATCATACTGTCCTTTTGACATACTTAAGTAAAGCTGAATCGTCAAAGTTCCTCCCGAATCAAAGGCTTTCGATAAAAATTCTGTAAAACTGTCCGGTAACAGATGGGCACTTCCTGCAGTGAATAATAAAGCTGCTGATTCTCCCACAATTCTTCCGATTGCAAGGATGACCCCTGTAATAATTCCAGGCATGGCACAAGGAAGCAAAATCGTCCTTATCATGTACCATTTACCGGTTCCTAGTCCAATGGCACCCTGGCGATACCCATCCGGCACCGTTTTTAAAGCTTCCTGGGTATTCCGCGTAATTAACGGCAGCACCATAAGCACCATGGTAAATGCTCCGGTAAGAAGAGAATACCCAAGCTTTAGAGTCTGACCAAAGAAAATCATTCCGAACAACCCAAAGATAATGGAAGGAATTCCTGATAAAATCTGGGTTGCCAGTTCTATCAAGGTAACCAGCTTACCCGGCTTTGCATATTCATTCAGATATATGGCCGCCCCCACTCCAATCGGAGTTGCAATTAGCATGGTTAACAAAATGATATACAACGTATTTACAATATTTCCTGCAATCCCGGTTGTTCCCCTAAGTACACTGGTTACACCGGTTAGAAAATCCCATGACACTACACCAAGACCACGGTATAAAACATAACCAATCATTCCTAAAAGGAGTAAAACTACAAATGTGGCGGATAAATAAATTGCCCCATATAACACTCCATCCGCGAAACGCATTTTCTTTTTTCGAATCATGAGTTTTTCTCCTTTCCCCGAATCATTCTGGTCAATATCAGGTTAATCACCATAATAAACACAAACAACACCAGACCAATGGTAAACAACACCTGTCTATGTAATCCGTCGGCATAACTCATTTCGCTTACGATGGCTGTGGTTAAGAATCTTACAGAATGAAATGGAAGCGGAAGGTTTACTGAACTTCCTGAAACAAGGCTTATGGCCATTGCTTCCCCTAAGGCTCTTCCGATTCCAAGCACAATACCTGTCATAATTCCCGACTTTGCCGCCGGAATCACCACCTTAAAAATTGTCTGCATTTTCGTTGCTCCCAGTGCCAGTGAGGCGGATTTCAGTTTACCATCTACCGCACGAATGGCAGAAACACTCATATTAACTACCGTTGGAAGAATCATGATTGCAAGTACAATAACTGCAGAAATCAAATTTGCCCCACCGGTATACTGGTGATCTTTACTCCCTTCAAATACCCACTTTTCCACTTTATACATCCATGGTGTAAGAATCATAATTCCAAGCAGTCCATAAATTACGGATGGAATTGCTGCTAAAAGTTCCACTGCCGGTTGCACAAGTGCTGCTAATCTTTTTGGTGCTACTTCCGTTAAAAATACTGCTGTCAATATTCCCAAAGGAACCCCCAGAATAATTGCCATGGTGGTACCGACAAGGGAAGTAAGTATAATATATAAAATGCCAAAACTTGGATTTTTTTTTGCTGCCGGACGCCACTCCTTTTCAAATAAAATATCGGTAAAACCTACCTCAAAAAGTGCCGGTGTTCCTTTTAAAAACATATATAGCATAATAGAAAGAACTGCCACTATGGCAAGAATTGCTGCAACCAAAAAACAATTTTTAGCGAGATTTTCCGAGAAAGCCCGGGGGTGTTTCCCCTGCTTTCCCGATTTTATGGAACCTGTTTCTTTTTTCATACTAACCTTCATCCTACTCTGGTAAAATAAGTCCTACTGATTTAATAATTTCTTTTCCTTCTTCTGACTCTATGTATTCAAAGAATGCCTGTACTGCTTCGCTTTGTTCAGAAATTTCGCCCATGGTCGCCATTACAAAAGGTCTGGATAACATATATTTTCCTGCAATAATGTTTTCTTCTGTGGCTTCTACTCCATCAATAGAAAGTGCAATGACACTGTCGTCTACAACGTCTAAAGATACATATCCAATTGCTCCCGGCGTAGCGGCTACCTGTGCAAGAACTGCTCCGGTAGAATCTAGTTCATTGGCATAGTTACACTGATCTTCGATTTCAAGAAGTTCTTCAAATGCTGATCTGGTTCCGGAAGAGCTTTCACGTCCAATTACTACGATTGCTTCATCATCCCCGCCAAGTTCATTCCAGTTTGTGATTTCTCCTATATAGATTTTTTTCAGATCTTCGGAAGTAATTTCTTTCACCGAATTATCTCCATCTGTAATGACTGCAATACCATCAATGGCCACCACATTTTCAACTGCACCACCGGAAACTTCTGAATCACTTAATTCACGGGATGCATTTCCGATATCCACGCTCCCTGCTGCTAAAGATTCCATACCAGCGGAAGAACCGGTAAACTCTGCTGTTACTTTTACCCCATCGTTCTTTTCCATAAATCCTTCTGCAAGCGCATTGGCAAGTTTTTCCATAGAAGTACTTCCTGCCATGGTTACAGTTCCCTTTAATTCTCCATCTCCACTACTTCCGGAACCCGAATCTGAACTTCCGCATCCTGTCATGGAAATCGCCATCATCGTTACTGTAGCTACTGCTCCTAAAAATTTTACAAATTTCTTTCTCATAATCATTTCCTCCATTTATCCTTTTTCTTTCTTATGAAGTTATCATAATGGAGGAATGTAAAATCCAATATCAAAGAATTGTAAAATCTATGTAAAAAATTTTACACAGTAAAAAGTATGTAAAAAAGTCCATGAACTGTAAGATTTCTCATATATCTATCTACTGAGCGAACAGCAAACGTATTCTTGTAAAATTGCAAGACTTTTTGCAAAATATATACAAAAAAGAGTTCACTTATGTTAAAATGAAGATAAAACTTTCTAACATTTTTAACACAAAAATACAGACGTGGAATAATCCCTACTTTGGTTCAACTACTCTA
>JBGVLO010000250.1:0-25742 GCA_045124315.1 Lachnospiraceae bacterium | reverse complement strand
TGACAGTAGGGGATAAAAATATATCGGAAATTACAGAGTATTCCATTGTGAAGTTAGGACAGTTTTTAGAACAGTTGGAATTGACAGAACAGCAACAGAAAATTGGAGAGATGATTCTAAAAGAAATCAAAGCACGCGTGGGATTTTTGTTGGACGTAGGATTGGAATACTTAACCTTGTCCAGATCTACAGGAACCTTGTCTGGTGGGGAAGCCCAGAGAATCCGTCTGGCTACCCAGATTGGTTCCGGTTTAGTAGGAGTTGCATATATTTTGGATGAGCCAAGTATTGGTTTGCATCAGAGAGATAACGATAAGTTATTGCAGACATTAAAGCATCTTAGAGATTTGGGAAATACATTGATTGTGGTGGAGCATGATGAGGATACCATGTTTGCAGCAGATCACATTGTGGATATTGGACCTGGAGCCGGTAAGCAGGGTGGCTCTGTGGTTGTACAGGGAACCGCCCAGGAGATTATGGATAATCCGGATTCGATTACTGGTGCATATCTGAGTCATAGAATCGAAGTCCCGGTTCCAGAGCACAGAAGGGAACCTAAGGGATATTTATCCGTTAAGGGAGCTAGACAGAATAATTTAAAAAATATTGATGTAGAGATTCCTTTGGGGGGGTTCACTTGTGTTACTGGAGTATCAGGCTCTGGAAAGAGTTCTCTGGTCAATGAAATTTTATATAAGTCTTTGGCAAGAACTTTGAATCGTGCAAGATGTATACCGGGAGAACATGACTCCATTGAAGGAATGGATCAATTGGATAAAGTGATCGATATTGATCAATCACCGATTGGAAGAACCCCAAGATCCAATCCGGCTACCTATACAGGTGTGTTTGACATGATTAGAGAATTATTTGCAAGTACTCCGGATGCAAAAGCAAGAGGTTATGGCAAAGGGCGTTTTAGTTTTAATGTGAAGGGTGGACGTTGCGAAGCCTGCTCAGGAGATGGAATCAATAAGATTGAGATGAATTTCCTGCCGGACGTATATGTGACCTGTGAGGTGTGTGAAGGAAAACGTTATAATAGGGAAACTTTGGAAGTGAAGTATAAGGGTAAGAGTATTTTTGATGTGTTGGATATGACGGTAGAAGAGGCGTTGCCATTTTTTGAAAATATTCCAAAGATAAGAAATAAGCTTCAGACTTTATATGATGTAGGATTGTCATATGTGAAACTGGGACAACCATCTACTACTTTGTCTGGAGGAGAGGCTCAGCGAATAAAGCTTGCAACGGAATTAAGTAAAAGAAGTACGGGAAAGACCATCTATATTCTAGATGAGCCAACTACGGGACTTCATTTTGCAGATGTACACAAGCTAGTGGAAATTTTGCATAAGTTGACAGAGGGAGGCAACACAGTTGTTGTAATTGAGCATAACCTGGATGTGATCAAAACCGCAGATTATATTATTGATATTGGTCCGGAAGGTGGAGACCGTGGGGGAACCATTGTTGCCAAAGGAACACCAGAGGAAGTGGCAAAGAATAAAAAGTCTTATACCGGTCAGTATGTGAAAAAATATCTGAAGTAAGGGGGAGAAAAAGTTGCTTGGTAAGAAAGAGGAAGGAAAACAGACAGAATCCCATTTTTTTGCTATGATGGCACGTATGAAATATATTGAAAGATGGGCACTGATGAAAAACTCTGAGACAGAGAATGTTTGCGAACATTCTATGGAGGTGGCAATGATCGCCCATGCACTTGCGGTAATAGGTAATGTGCGTTTTGGAAAGAAGTTAAATGCAGAAAAAGCCGCACTAATCGGTTTGTATCATGACTGTACAGAAATCATTACCGGAGATATGCCAACTCCGATCAAATACTATAGTGAAGATATTGAAAGCGCTTTTAAGGAAATTGAGAGTAAGGCGGCAGGAAAGCTGTTGGATATGTTGCCCATGGATATGCAAGGTCAATATAAGGGCTTGTTTTTTCAAGAAGAAGAGGATGCTTATTTGTGGAAGCTGGAAAAGGCAGCAGATAAGCTTTCAGCCTTGATAAAATGTATTAAGGAAGAACAGTCGGGGAATAAAGAATTTGTTTCAGCAAGGAAAACTTTGGAAGAATCCATTGCAAAGATGAAACTAGAGGAGGTACAAGTGTTTTGTGAAGAGTTTTTGCCTTCCTATTATAAAACTTTGGATGAACTGCATAAATCTTAATAATTAAATTAATGATCCATGAAAAATAAAAAAGAGAGGATAAGGAAAATGTCAAAAATCTTGAAAAACTTACTTCCATTTTGGAAGATGGTAATCTGCATTTTAGTGTTGCTATGTGTGCAGGCATTTTGTGATCTTTCCCTTCCAGCCTATACATCAGATATTATTGATGTGGGTATTCAGAATAAAGGGATTTGTCATGTGCTTCCTGAAAAAATTACAGAAGAGGATTATTCTTATCTGCAAATTTTTATGACCCAGGAAGAAAAGGATATATGGAATTCGGTATATGACCAATCTGGATCGGAATATAAAAAGAAAAAAATTGATTCCAAGACAGAGCAGGAATATGATGCTATGTTTTCCGCTGTTTTTTTGATGGATAAGCAATTCAGAGCATTAGGAGAAGAACAGTTTCGCCAGATGGACAATGCTACTTTGATGATTAAGCGTGAACAGATGGAAGAAAAAATGTCAGCAATGGGAGATAGTTTATTAAAATCTTCCGCTATATCTGATACGATTTTAGTTGCTGAGAATGCAGGTGTGGACACTGATCAAGTGCAGATTGATTACTTGTGGAGAGCAGGAGCAAAGATGTTGTTATTTGCATTGGTGATGGCTGTTGCTACTGTATTAGTTAGTTATTTTGCGTCTCGAATTGGTGCCGGAGTTGGCCGTAATTTGCGAGAGACTATGTTCAAAAAGGTGGTTCGATTTTCAAATAAAGAAATGGATCATTTTTCTACTGCATCATTAATTACCAGAACAACAAATGATGTACAACAGATTCAGATGGTAACTACTATGATGCTTCGAATGGTAGCATATGCACCTATACTTGGTATTGGTGGGATCATAAAAGTGTATGAAACAAAAGCTGGAATGGGTTGGGTAATTGGTTTAGCAGTATTATTCCTTTTAGGTTTTGTAGGAACCTTAATGGGTGTGTCTATGCCAAAGTTCAAAAGAATGCAGATATTGGTTGACAAAGTAAACCTGGTATCCAGAGAAATATTAACCGGATTATCCGTTATTCGTACCTTTGGTAGAGAAAAGGAAGAAGAAAAGCGTTTTGATCATGCAAATAAAGCCTTAACCGGAACTTTATTATTTACAAACCGAGTTATGACATTTATGATGCCGGGAATGATGTTGATTATGAATGGTGTTACTGTTCTTATTGTGTGGGTAGCTTCCCATAAAATCGATAATGGTGTTATGGAGGTTGGAGCTATGACGGCTTTCATCACATATGCAATGATGATCATTATGTCGTTTTTGATGTTGACTGTATTATCTATTATGTTGCCACGTGCAGCAGTTGCAGCAAACAGAATTGACGAAGTTGAGAAGACCGAATTAAGTATTGTTGAGGTAGACTCGGTGCAGCAGGCTTCAGAAAAGAAAGGTGTTGTTGCATTTGAACATGTAAATTTCCGTTATGAAGGCGCAAAGGAAGATGTACTGAGTGATATTGATTTTGTGGCAGAGCCTGGAAAGACGACTGCAATTATAGGAAGTACCGGATGTGGAAAGTCTACATTAGTTCAGCTAATACCAAGACTTTACGATGTTACTGCAGGAAAGATTACCATAGATGGGCTGGATATTCGTCAGTGGTCCATGAAAGAATTGCGGGAACAGATTGGGTTTGTGCCTCAAAAGGGTGTGCTCTTTTCTGGAACAATTGCAAGCAATCTTCGGTTTGGTAATCATCATGCTACAGAAGAGGAGATGAAAGAGGCTGCACAGATCGCCCAGGCTACGGAGTTTATAGAGAAAAAAGAGAAAGGATTGGAAAGTGCAATTTCACAAGGTGGTACCAATGTGTCCGGTGGACAGAAACAGAGACTTGCTATTGCAAGAGCTATTGCTAAGAAAGCGAAAATCTATATATTTGACGATAGTTTTTCTGCACTGGATTTGAAGACGGATGCCGCAGTTAGAAAAGCATTGGGAGAAAAAATGACGGACGCAACAGTAATTATTGTTGCACAGAGAATTAGTACTATTTTACAAGCAGATCAGATTTTAGTTGTAGATGATGGTCGGATTGTTGGAAAAGGTACACATGAGGAATTGTTGAAGAATTGCGAAGTGTATTTGCAAATTGCAGAATCACAGATGTCTGCAAGCGAATTAGGATTGGACGGAAAGGAGGCATAGGCAGATGAGTAATGAAAATAGACGAAAAGGAATGGGACGTCCTGGTGGCGGTCATGGTATGCATCCGGTTGAGAAAGCCCAGGACTTTAAAGGAAGTATTAGAAAAATCATTCAGTATATAGGAAATTATAAATTTGCTATCCTTCTTGTAATGGTCTTTGCTGTGTGTTCCACCGTCTTTCATGTGGTAGGGCCGAAGGTTTTGGGAAAGGCGACCACCGCACTGTCAGAAGGATTAGGAAACAAGATTGCAGGGACTGGTGGATTAGAATTTAACCGTATCGGCAGGATATTAATAGCTGTCTTGGCGCTATATGTTGTAGGATCATTCTTTCAATTTGTGCAGGGTTGGATTATGACAGGAATTACACAAAAAATCTGTTACCGATTGCGCAAAGAAATATCAGAGAAAATCAATCGAATGCCAATGCAATATTTTGAAAGTCGTACTCACGGAGAGGTGCTATCTAGAATTACCAATGATATTGACACTTTTGGAATGGGACTAAATCAGAGTGTAACCCAGATTATTACTTCCATTGCCACAATGGTTGGTGTGTTGATCATGATGCTGAGTATTTCGCCATTGATGACGGGCATCACAGTTATTGTCCTTCCTATTTCCGTCGGACTAATCTCTTTTGTAGTCAAGCATTCTCAGAAATATTTTATGACTCAGCAGAAATACCTGGGAAATATCAATGGACAAATAGAAGAGGTATTTGGTGGACACATGGTTGTAAAGGTTTTTAATAAGGAAGAAGAAGTGATAGAAGAGTTTGAGAATACAAATAAAGTATTGTATGATTCGGCATGGAAATCACAGTTTTTTTCTGGTATGATGCATCCAATCATGATGTTTGTGGGGAATTTAGGCTATGTTGTAGTAGCGATTTCTGGTGGTTTCCTGGCAATAAAGAAAGTAATTACAATTGGAGATATTCAGGCATTTATTCAGTATGTGAAGAACTTTACACAGCCAATTCAGCAGATTGCACAGATAATCAGTCAGGTACAGTCTATGGCAGCCGCCGCAGAGAGAGTGTTTGAATTGCTGGAAGAAGAGGAAGAAGAACTGACGGTAGAGAATCCAGTGCAATTGGAGAATATCAAGGGTGAAATTGAATTTTCTCATGTGCATTTTGGGTATAATCCAGAGAAAATTATTATCAATGATTTTAATTGTAAGGTGGGATCAGGAAAGATGGTTGCCATTGTGGGACCAACTGGTGCAGGTAAGACTACAATGATCAAATTGTTGATGCGCTTCTATGATGTAAACAGTGGTTGCATAAAAATGGATGGACATGATATCAAAGAATTTAATCGACGAGATTTGAGAGATGGTTTTGGTATGGTGTTGCAGGATACCTGGTTGTTTAAAGGAACCATTATGGAAAATATCCGATATGGACGATTGGATGCCACAGATGAGGAAGTGATCGCTGCGGCAAAAGCGGCTCATGCCCATCATTTTATTCAGACTCTCCCGGATGGATATAATATGGAATTGAATGAAGATGCAAGTAATGTGTCACAGGGACAGAAGCAGCTGCTTACTATTGCCAGAGCAATTTTGGCAGATAATCCAATTATGATATTGGATGAGGCCACAAGTTCCGTAGATACAAGAACAGAACAAAGAATTCAGAGGGCTATGAACAATTTAATGAAGGGAAGAACTAGCTTTGTAATTGCCCACCGTCTATCCACAATAAAAAATGCAGATATTATTCTGGTAATGAGGGATGGGGATATAATAGAGCAGGGAAATCATGAGGAATTAATGGAACAGCAGGGATTTTATGCTAGTCTATATATGTCTCAATTTCAGGAAGCATAGTATACTTTGTAGATATCGTAAAGTGTGAAGACTATAAGAGAATATAGAGAGTATAGCTTTGCGTCAACAGAATATGATTGAAAAGGAAGATGATGAATACGTTTTCAATATCTTCCTTTTTGGTTATAGGATGGATAGAATCATAAAACAATTAGAGGCGTAGTGTAATTTGAGAAATACAGAGTATGCCAATGCATAAAAAGGATAATTATATCGGTAAAAGTAAAAGTGGGTACGATAGCATTCTAATTAGAAAACGTTCTCAAAAAACACCATATGAAAAAGATGTGAAAAATGCGACAATGGAAAGCAGAAAGGTATTTTGGGTTTGGAGATGAATGAATAAGAGGGAATAGGAGAAAATGTAAGGATGAGAAACTGTATGTACACATAGAAATGAGGTTGAGAAGAATGAAAAAAATAATTATTAGAGCAGGAATGTCACCATTGGATCATTACGATCCTTTTACGGTATTGGCACATAATAAGATAGGAAATAATATTGGAAACATGCTTTTTCCCTATAGCATTGCAAGAACTGTTATGACAAAGGATACAGAACTAGAAACATTTATTCCTGAGAGGGTGAAAAAAGAAAAACTTCGGGAATATAACCAGACTGCAGATTTATGCATTCTACCTTTTGCAAATGCATTTCGGGTAAGTTTTATTGATAATCTGAAGAAAACTACAAAATTTGTAAAGCACATGAAAAAACCGTGTGTTGTTGTGGGAGTGGGAATGCAACAAAGTCTCCAACAGAATAGTTTCAGTCCGGAATTGGATATGGCGGTCTCGGAATTTATGAATGCCGTTTTGGAAAAATCAGCTCTGGTGGGTGTTAGAGGAGAAATTACAGGAGCTTATTTAAAACGGTTGGGATATCAGGAAGAAATTCATTATACAGTAATTGGTTGTCCGTCTATGTTTCTATATGGAGATACATTACCGGAAATGAAAGTAAATGGATTACAAGAGGCATCATCTGTTTGTTTGAATTCTAAGATTACATTGCCCCAGAAATTTCATGATTTTATGCACCAGACATCCAAGGAATACAAAAATTATCATTATATTCCACAGGTCATTGAGGAAATATTTCGAATGTACGCCGGAATGCCATATCCGGAACATTTCGTGGAAGAAATACCAAAATATTTTCCTATGAAGTTTTCAAATCCTATTTACAAAAAGAAGAAAGGTTTGACTTTTGTAAATGCACACAGTTGGTTGGAATTTCTTGGAGAACAGGATTTTTCTATAGGAAGTCGAATTCATGGAAATATTGCAGCTATATTAGCGGGAATACCAAGTTTTGTAATAGTATCCGATAAAAGAATTTTAGAATTGGTAGAGTATCACCAAATACCCCATATGATGCTACAGGATTTGGGGGACCATATGCATGCAGGGGAGATATATGAGAAAACGGATTTCTCAAAAGTTGCAAAAGGGCATAAGCAGCGTTTTGATCACTATTTGGATTTTCTGCGAAAAAATGGAATGGAAACCATATATGATCATCCGGGAGAGGAAGTGTGGTTTGATCAATTGGTCAATAACATTGACTATCCAGGGCCTGTATACGCCTTGTCTGCCTTGTCTGTAAATCAGCAGGCGAAACGATTGGAACAATGTCTGGGATATTATAGGAATAAAAAGAAAAGAAAATGATAAAAAGGGGTACTTCTGCATGACCAGTGATTGCATTCTGAAAAATTTTTTGATAAACTGATGAAAGGTTTGAAAAACTGTGAATTGACGAAAAAGAGAACACAGAAGAAGAGGAAGCAAAAAATACAAATAGAAATGAGGAATGACAATGAAGACGAAAGTATTTATTGATGGTAGCGCTGGAACAACAGGACTTCGTATTTATGAGAGATTTCAGGAACGTGATGATATTGAATTGTTAGAAATTCAGGAAGAAAAGAGAAAAGATCCGGAAGAAAGAAAGAAAATGATCAATCAGGCTGATATTGCCTTTTTGTGTTTACCAGATGCTGCGGCAAAAGAATCGGTTTCTCTAGTTGAAAATGATCATGTTGTTATCATTGATACATCTACTGCACACAGAACAGAGGCTGGATGGGCGTATGGATTTCCAGAATTATCGCCGGAACATAAAGAGAATATTAAAAATGGAAAACGTATAGCAGTTCCAGGATGTTATGCGTCTGGATTTATCTCATTAGTATATCCATTGGTTGCTGGTGGGATTTTGCCAAAAGATTATCCAGTAAGTAGTTTTGCACTGTCTGGTTATAGTGGAGCTGGAAAAAATGCGATTGTTGTGTATGAAAGCGAAGATCGTCCATCACAATTTTCTTCTGGACGAGAGTATGCATTGACGCAACAACACAAACACTTAAAAGAAATGCAGAAGATTACAGGATTAGAGCGTACTCCGTTATTCTCACCAATTGTAGATGACTACTATAGTGGAATGGTTGTATCGGTTCCTTTGTTCACAGACTTGTTAAACAAGAAGATGACACCGGAAGAATTGACTACTTTTTATGCAGATTATTATAAAGGACAGGAATTTATTGAAGTTGCAACCACAGAAGATGAAACTGTGGCGTCTGGTTTCCTTGCAGGCAATGAAAAGTCCGGTTGGGATGGATTAAAGATTTATGTGACTGGAAATGAAGACCGTGTGGTAGTGTCCGCTCAATTTGACAATTTAGGAAAAGGAGCATCCGGCGCTGCAATCCAGTGTATGAATTTAGTGATTGGTTGTGAAATGAAGAAAGGTCTTGTGTTATAAAATTTAGCATTGTCATTTTACATAAAATCAGTTATAATAGCTCGTGAATAAGATATACGAAGAAGAGAAGCAGTAGTATAGTAGTGTTTTTTCAGAGAGTGTCCGGTTGGTGTGAGGGCATAGAACATCTATATGAATACATCTTGGAGTAGCAGCCTGAAGGATAGTGATATTTGGTAGGGTGAGCCGGGAAGGCCCGATATAGCCTAAGGATTGATCCAGCAGAGCAAGCATGGTATGCTTGGAAGCAGAGGTGGTACCGCGAGTGATTCGCCCTCTGTTCATTCATTGAATGAACAGAGGGTTTTTTCTCTATAGGAAAGTTCGTACTATAGAGAAAAAACGCTCCGCGAGGAGGTGCACAGATACAAAAGGAGTATTGTTGCAAAAATCATGCAACACGCATCTGGCACGCAAAGTGGAGCAAGTCCCTCATGAGTGAGGGATATAGGAAGTTGAAGTGGACTTATCCACTTTGTTCTGGGAAAGGAGAAAATACATGACAGTATATGACGAGTTAGTAGCCAGAGGATTGATTGCACAGGTTACAGACGAAGAAGAAATTAAAGAGTTGGTAAACAATGGAAAAGCAACTTTCTACATAGGGTTTGATCCTACTGCAGATTCTTTGCATGTTGGACATTTTATGGCGTTGTGCTTAATGAAGCGTTTACAGATGGCTGGAAATAAGCCGGTAGTGTTAATTGGTGGAGGAACCGGATATATTGGTGATCCATCTGGCAGAACCGATATGCGTTCCATGATGACTCCAGAGACCATTCAACATAACTGTGATTGTTTTAAGAAGCAGATGGAACTTTTTATTGAATTCGGTGAAGATAAGGCCATTATGGTAAACAATGCCGATTGGTTGTTAAAATTGAATTATGTAGACGTTTTGCGTGAAGTGGGACCTCATTTTTCTGTAAATAATATGCTTCGTGCGGAGTGTTATAAACAGCGTATGGAGAAAGGACTTAGCTTCTTAGAATTCAACTTTATGATAATGCAGTCTTACGATTTCTATCATTTATATCAGCATTATGGTTGTAATATGCAGTTTGGTGGAAACGATCAGTGGTCAAATATGTTAGGTGGAACAGAATTGATCCGTAAGAAATTGGGCAAAGATGCATATGCTATGACGATTACCTTATTGTTGAATTCTGAAGGTAAGAAGATGGGAAAAACTGGTAAGGGTGCAGTGTGGCTGGATCCGAATAAGACTTCTCCGTTTGAATTCTTCCAGTATTGGAGAAATGTAGGAGATGCAGATGTATTAAAGTGTATTCGTATGTTGACGTTCCTTCCATTAGAAGAAGTAGATAAGATGGATGCATGGGAAGGAAGTCAGCTAAATGAGGCAAAGGAAATCCTTGCATATGAACTTACTGCTTTAGTTCATGGAAAGGAAGAAGCTGAGAAAGCGAAAGAGGCCTCTCATGCATTATTTGCAGGAAATGGCGGAGATGATTCCAATATGCCAACGACAGAGCTTACAGGAGAACAGCTTACTGATGGAAAAATTGGAATGCTGGATGTAATGGTAGCCTGTCAATTGACAGCATCTAAGGGAGAAGCAAGACGTCTGATTACCCAGGGTGGAGTTTCCGTAGATGGAGAGAAGATTGCAGTAGATGCATTCCTTACAGCAGAGCAGCTTAAGGATGGAGTGAAAATTAAAAAGGGTAAAAAAGTATATCACAGAGTGTTGATAAAGTAGAAAAGAAAATAACAGGAAAGCAACATGGATTTCAGAAGCTTTTATAGGGTTATGAAATCCGTGAGGCTGTTTCTGTTTAAAATTAGAAAAATATTATTTTTTTTGCAAGGTTTTAAAAAGTGGTGTGTATATATAGAAGGAATGTGATTTCTACCATTGCATAGATGGTCACATAAAAGAAAAAATTGCACCGAAGAACTGTTAGGATATCCCACCTAATGACTGGAGGTGACAGTGTTGCGTGACAAAAAAATAGTGAAATTGCTTGTGAAGAAAGATGAAGAAGGATTAAAGGCACTCACAGAAAAATATGAAAAACTGTTAGTGTACATTGCCACAGGTATTTTAGGAAACAACAAGGAAGATGTAGAGGAATGTGTGAATGATACATATTTGAAAGTTTGGAACCATATCCAGGAGTTTGATTTTGATAAAGCTTCCTTTAAGACATACTTATCCGTTATTGTCCGTAATACATCCATCAATCGGTTGCGAAAAATCAGCAGATTGGAAGCAACTGCGCAGAAAGAGGAATTGAGTGATCTGGCTGCCGATTATGTGGATCATAAACAGAATGTAGAGGCAAGCATGGAACAAAAGGAAAACATGCAGGCATTGAGTACGATTATATCGAATTTGAAGAAGAAAGATAGAGAGCTAGTGTTGCGACGTTACTATTATTTCCAAAGTTCAAAAGAAATCGCGTTTCATATGGGAATGACGGTGAATGCAGTAGATAGCAAACTGAGTCGTTTAAGAAAGCTTATGAAGCAGGAATATGCTGTCATGACTGGGGAAGAAAGGTAGGATGTGGTATGGACGACATGGACAATATAGATACCATAGGAAATTATAAGCTTATCGATATGTTTGATCAGTTGGATGAAGCATTGTTGGATGATCTTAACTTAGGAAAAGACTTGGGACAACATAAAAAAAGGATCCGCAGGTTATTTCAGAATGGACATGTTCGTATTGCAACTATAATTGCGGGAGTTGGATTATTGATTACTGGTGTAATGTTAATTCTGATTCGTATAAAGAAAATTTGTAAAAAGTAATAGATGTAACTGTTCAGAGGGTGCCCTGTATATGTGCAACATGAGAAGGAATGCGCATAACAAAATAGCACGCTTAAGTTTTAAGTAAATGTTTCGTAATGCGAAATAATTAACAATAGAGTGACAGACTAGGTTTGGAGTAGTCAGTTTGATATAGTGGAGAATAACCTACAATAGTGGGATTATTTATAATAAAAAAAGAAAATAAAAGGAGAATCATTATGTTAGAAAAAGTAAAAGAATTATTAGCAGAGCAATTAAAGTTGGATGTGGAAACAATCAATGAGGACACAAATTTGAAAGAAGATCTTGGTGTAGATTCATTAGATTTATTTGAGTTTATCATGGCTTGTGAAGAAGAATTTGATATCGAAATCGATACAGAGGAAGTATCAAACTTCACAACATTAAAAGAAGTAGTAGCTTATATTGAGAAGACACAGGCATAAGAATTAGACGGAGCAAAGCCTCTGAAGACCTGTAACAAGAGTACTGTTCAAAGGAAGAGAGATGCTTCTTTTGAACAGTACATACAGGAAGAGAATAGATAAGGAAGGAATTTTTGCGATGCAGACAGAGATTACAAAACTTTTAGGAATAAAATATCCTGTATTTCAGGGTGGTATGGCGAACATAGCGGAGCACAACCTTGTGGCAGCGGTATCGAATGCAGGTGGATTGGGAATTATAGCTGCGGGCGGGATGAATGCAGAACAGGTACGGGCTGAGATAAAAAAAACAAAAGAAATGACAGACAAGCCTTTTGGAGTAAATGTAATGTTATTAAATCCTGATGCGGAGAACATTGCGAAAGTACTAGTTGAGGAAAAAGTGGCTGTAGCAACCACTGGTGCAGGAACCCCGGAACCATATATGAAAGATTGGTTAGAAGCAGGAATTAAAGTAATTCCGGTAGTTGCCTCTGTTGCACTTGCAAAAAGAATGCAACGTTGTGGAGCTGCTGCGGTAATCGCAGAAGGAACAGAGTCTGGTGGACATATTGGAGAAACCACAACAATGGCATTAGTACCACAGGTAGTAGATGCGCTGGATATTCCAGTAATCGCGGCTGGTGGTATAGGAGATGGAAGGGGATTTGCAGCAGCCATGATGTTAGGTGCTCAGGGTGTGCAAATTGGTACTCGTTTCCTTGTTGCACAGGAATGTATTGTACATGAAAATTATAAGAAAATGGTACTAAAGGCAAAGGATATCGATTCAGTCGTAACAAGCCGTTCTTCCGGTCATCCGGTTCGTGTACTTAGAAATGCAATGACACGAGAATACCTGAAGCTTGAAAAAGAGGGAAAGAGTTTGGAAGAAATGGAAAAGTTAACTCTTGGTTCTCTTAGGAAAGCGGTATTTGATGGAGATACAGCTGGAGGTTCATTTATGGCAGGTCAGATTGCAGGCTTGATTAGTAAAGAACAGACAGCAAAAGAAATTATTGAAGAAATTGTTGCAGAAACAGTTCAGGTAATGGACGATGTTGCAAAGAAGATGAAATAACCAGTACATGGAAAGGAAGAAGGACATGGGAAAAATGGCATTTGTGTTTCCTGGACAGGGTGCACAACAGATTGGTATGGCAAAAGAATTTTATGAGAAATTCGAGGAAAGCAAGCAGGTTTTTGAACAGGCGAATGAAGTGTTAGACATTGACGTAGAAAAAATTTGTTTCGAAGAAGAAGAAAAAATAAATTTAACAGAGTATACTCAGCCAGCTTTGTTGACTGCATGTGTGGCAATTTTAAGGCCGGCAATGGAAATTAAAAAGCCAGATGTTGTTGCTGGTTTAAGTTTAGGAGAGTACACTGCATTGGTATCTTGTGGAGCAATGGACTTCAAGGATGCAGCAGCGGTGACAAGAAAAAGAGGAATTTATATGCAAAACGAAGTTCCAGAAGGCATTGGTGGAATGTCAGCAGTGTTAGGCGGAACAAAAGAAGTGATTGAAGAAGTATGTAACGCGATCCCAGATGTTTATGTGGCGAATTTTAATTGCCCGGGACAGATTGTTATTTCAGGAAAAAAAGAAGCTTTAGAGACTGCTAAAGTGAAGTTAATGGAAAAAGGTGTAAAAAGAGTGATGCCTTTGAAAGTAAGTGGTCCATTCCATTCAGGAATGTTGACAGGAGCAGGGGATAAGCTGGATAAAGAATTGGAGACAGTGGAGATTTCAAAGCCAGAGTTTCCTTATGTTACAAATGTAACTGCAGAATATGTTACAGAAGAAAATGAAGTGAAAGAATTACTTAAGAAACAGGTTTCTTCTTCCGTTCGTTGGGAAGAAAGTGTAGAAAAGATGATTGAAAACGGTGTGGATACTTTCGTTGAGATCGGACCTGGAAAAACATTAAGTAACTTGATTAAGAAAATAAACAGAGAAGTAACTGTTATAAATATAGAAAAAGTGGAAGACTTAGATAAACTACGTGAAATTTGTGAATAAAAGGGAAGGAGGCGTTCGAATATGTTATCAGGAAAAGTAGCATTGATTACAGGAGCAGGAAAAGGAATCGGAGCACAGATTGCAACTACATTAGCTTCTTATGGAGCAACAGTCGTATTAAATTATGCACATTCAAAGGATGCAGCAGAGAATGTTGCCGAGGAAATTACAGCAAATGGTGGAACTGCAGCTACTTATGGTTGTGATGTATCTGATTTTTCTGCAGTAGGAGAGATGATTAAGGCTGTTGCAAAAGAATATGGAAGCATTGATATTCTAGTGAATAATGCAGGTATTACAAAAGACAATCTTACTATGGTTATGAAAGAAGAAGAATTTGATGCAGTAATTCAAACGAACTTGAAAGGTGCATTTAATTGTATGCGTCATATAACAAGACAGATGTTAAAACAGAGAGGTGGACGCATTATAAATATTTCTTCCATTGTAGGTTTAACTGGTAATGCAGGTCAGATCAATTATAGTGCATCGAAAGCAGGAATTATTGGTATGACAAAATCTCTGGCAAAAGAAATCGGTGGAAAGGGTGTTACAGTAAATGCAGTTGCACCGGGATTTATTGATACAGATATGACCAGAGTTTTAAAAGACGAAGTAAAAGAGCAGATGTTGCAGCAGATTCCATTAAATAGATTTGGAACTGTAGAAGATATTGCAGAAACAGTAGCATTTTTAGCATCAGACAGAGCAGCATATATTACTGGACAGACAATCTCTGTTGATGGTGGAATGTATGCATAAGGAGGAACTATGGAAAAGAGAAGAGTAGTCGTAACAGGAATGGGTGTAATCTCACCAATTGGAAATTCTGTAAATGAGTTTTGGGATAATATCAAAGCTCAGAAAATAGGAATAAGGGAAAATGATCGATTTGATACAACAGAGTATAAGGTAAAGTTAGCAGCCTTAGTAGATGATTTTAAGGCAACGGATTTTATGGATCCAAAATCTGCCAGAAGAATGGAAACGTTTTCGCAATATGCAGTGGCTGCTGCAAAACAGGCAATTGACCAGTCAGGGTTAGATTTGGAACAGGAAGATTGCAATCGAATTGGAGTTTGTGTAGGTTCTGGTGTGGGAAGTTTATCTGCCATGGAAACTGGACATGAGAAGATTATGACAAAGGGACCTAAGAGAATCCCACCATTGTTGGTGCCTATGATGATTACCAATATGGCTGCAGGAAATATTTCCATTTATTTTGGATTAAAAGGAAAATGTACTAACATCGTAACTGCTTGTGCAACCGGTACACATTCGATCGGAGAAGCAGCTCGTTATATTCAGTGGGGAGATGCAGATGTGATGGTTGCAGGTGGTACAGAATCAGCAGTGACACCAGTTGGAATTGGTGGATTTACTGCACTTACTGCATTGACTGCAGAAACAGATCCAAAGAAAGCATCCATTCCTTTTGATAAAAACAGAAGTGGTTTTGTAATGGGTGAAGGTGCCGGAGTAGTTGTATTAGAGTCTTATGAACATGCAGTAAAGAGAGGTGCAACTATTCTTGCAGAAGTGGTTGGTTACGGTGCAACAAGTGATGCATACCATATTACTTCACCTGCCGAAGATGGCGAGGGTGCAGCAAGAGCAATGGAATTAGCAATCCAAGAGGCTGGAATTGAGCCAAACGAGGTGACTTATATTAATGCACATGGTACAAGTACACATCACAATGATTTGTTTGAGACGATGGCAATCAAGAAAGTCTTTGGAGAGCATGCCTATAAATTAAATGTAAATTCTACAAAGTCTATGGTGGGTCATTGTTTAGGAGCAGCAGGTGCACTTGAGTTTATTACTTGTGTGCAGTCTGTGATGAATGATTACATTCATGCTACAGTTGGTTATGAAACACCAGATGAAGAGTGTGATTTGAATTACACAAAAGAACCAGAGACAGGTAAGACAGTGAATTATGCTTTGAGTAATTCCTTAGGATTTGGTGGACATAACGGAAGTATTCTTGTGAAGAAATTTGCAGAGTAAATAGATTGAAAAGAAAAGGATGGCAGAAACATGGAACTGGATTTAGATGCTATTTTAAAAATAATGGATCGTTTTGACAAAAGCAATATGACTGGTTTTTCATATGAGGATGGTACAGTTAGTCTGAAATTGGATTCAGAGAAAATACCAGTTGTTGCAACAGCAGCAGCCCCAGCAGCAGTTACAATCCCTGCTAATGTAGAGAATGTAGCACCAGCAGCAGAGAAAAAAGAAGATGAGGGAACCGTAGTAAAATCGCCTTTAGTAGGAACATTCTATGCTGCAAAAGCAGAAGGAGCAGAACCATTTGTATCCGTTGGTGATACAGTGAAAAAAGGACAGACAATTGGAATTATTGAAGCAATGAAATTAATGAATGAAATTGAGTCAGAGGCAGATGGAACTGTTGCAGAGATTTATGTGGAAAATGAGCAGTTAGTTGAGTTTGGTCAGCCAATTATTCGAATTGTATAATGTAAAATAAAGTTCAGGACAGGTCATATAGAATGCTTCAGAGAGTGTTGATGGGAGTAAATTTCATTGCACTCTCTGAAGGCTTACTATGTAATCAATAGAAAGGAAAGAAAATGTTAGGTATAAAAGAAATAGAAGAATTGATTCCACATAGACATCCGTTTTTGTTAGTGGATCGAATTGATGAATTAGAGCCAGGAAAACGTGCAGTTGGTGTAAAATGTGTAACTTTTCACGAAGATTTCTTCCGTGGGCATTATCCGCAGGAACCAATTATGCCAGGAGTTTTGATTGTTGAGGCATTGGCACAGGTTGGTGCAGTAGCAATTTTATCGAAAGATGAGTATAAAGGAAAGACTCCTGTATTTGGTGGAATCAACAAGGCTAAGTTTAGAGATAAGGTAGTACCTGGTGATGTCTTGAGACTGGAAGTAGAGATGATTAAAGTAAAAGGTCCAGTGGGAATTGGAAAGGCAATTGCATATAAGGGTGACAAGGTTGCAACAGAAGCAGAATTGACCTTTGCGTTGATATAAGGAAGTAGATAGAAAGAGGCGGTTATTGTGGAAACAAATAACATCAAACGTGTATTGATCGCAAATCGAGGAGAAATTGCCGTTCGTATTATACGTGCTTGTAGAGAAATGGGAATTACAAGTGTGGCAATCTGTTCAGATGTGGATAAAGATGCCTTACATGCACAGTTGGCAGATGAATGTATTTGCATTGGAAGTTACAAATTGAAAGATAGCTACCTGAATATGGAGCGTATATTAAGTGCTGCTATTGCAGCTGATGTAGATGCGATTCATCCAGGATTTGGATTTTTGTCAGAAAATAGCAAGTTTGTTAAAATGTGTCAGGAATGTCATTTCGAATTTATTGGACCAAGTATGGAAAGTATGGAGCAGATGGGAAATAAATCCGAGGCCAGAAGAGTGATGAAAGAGGCTGGAGTTCCTGTTATTCCGGGCGGTGATGTTCCATACACAGATGCCATGGAAGCAAAAAAAGGAGCGGATGACATGGGTTATCCGGTCATTATTAAAGCTGTTTCTGGTGGCGGTGGAAAAGGAATGCGAATTGTACATAATGAGTCCGAATTTGTGGATTTATTTTTGACTGCACAAAAGGAATCCGAAAATGCATTTGGAGACCGTAGTATGTATCTGGAAAAATATTTGGCAAATTGTCGTCATATTGAAGTTCAGATATTGGCGGATAAACATGGAAATGTTGTTCATTTAGGAGAGAGAGACTGTTCTATTCAAAGAAAGCATCAGAAAGTCATAGAAGAGACACCATCTGTGGCCGTGTCACCAGAATTAAGAAAGCAGTTAGGAGAGACTGCAATAAAGGCAGCTAAGGCAGCTAAGTATTATTCTGCAGGCACCATAGAATTTCTATTAGACAAGGATAATCGCTTTTATTTTATGGAGATGAACACAAGAATTCAGGTGGAACATCCAGTAACAGAGGAAGTGACTGGAGTGGATCTTGTAAAAGAAATGATACGAATTGCAGAAGGAAAGAAGTTATCTTTTACACAGGATGATGTGCAGATTTCTGGTCATTCCATTGAATGCAGAATCAACGCGGAATGCCCGGAGAAAAATTTTGCACCATGTCCGGGAACAATTGAAAGTTTGCATTTGCCAGGTGGAAATGGAATTCGAATTGATTCTGCCATTTATCAGGGATACACCATTCCATCCTGTTACGACTCCATGATTGCAAAGTTAATTGTGCATGGAAAAGATAGGGAGACAGCAATTCAGAAATTGCATAGTGCTTTGAGTGAATTTGTGATTGAGGGTGTAAAAACTAATGTAGATTTCCAGTTTAAGCTCGTGGGAGAAGAAGCTTTTAAAAACGGAGATGTACAGTGGATCAACGAAAACTATTTTAGTTAGATAGGTAATTTGGAGAAAAGAGGAACAGTATGTTATTTAGAAAGCAGGAGAATAAATCCAAAAAAATGATGGAGAACTACCATCGTCAGCAGCTGACAGAAGGGTTGTTTCAAAAGTGTGAGGCTTGTACCCGTATTGTATATACAGAAGATATTATTGAACATAATCACATATGCCCAAGTTGTGGACATTATTTTCGTGTAGCACCTATGGAACGATTAGGCATGGTGTTAGATAGCGGAAGTTTTGAAGAGTGGGATAAGGATCTGCAGACACAGAATCCTCTTGATTTTCCAGATTATGAAAAAAAAGTGAAAAAAATGCAACAAAATACAGGATTATCAGAGGCTGTTGTGACAGGAAAAGGAAGAATTGGTGGATTGGAAACTGCGATTGGCGTTATGTCATCTAAATTTTTAATGGGAAGTATGGGTATGATCGTAGGTGAAAAGATTACCCGTATGGTAGAACGGGCTACAGAGGAGCGTTTGCCGGTTATTTTATTCTGTTGTTCCGGAGGAGCAAGAATGCAGGAAGGAATGCTTTCTCTTATGCAGATGGCAAAGACTTCACAAGCATTAAAGAAACATGACGAAGCAGGGCTTCTTTACATATCTGTGCTTACGGACCCAACTACTGGTGGTGTTACAGCCAGTTTCGCAATGCTGGGAGATGTAATTCTAGCAGAACCAAAAGCATTGATTGGATTTGCAGGACCAAGAGTCATTGAACAGACCATTCATCAGAAGCTGCCGGAAGGATTTCAGAGTGCAGAATTCTTATTGGAGCATGGCATGATTGATAAGATTGTATCTAGAAAAAAAATGAGAAAAGTATTGCATTATCTATTAGAAAGTGTAAGTGAGGAGGTGTAGAAATGAACGAACAGGATTTGGTAATGATGGATTTGGAAGGTGAAGATGTGAAATCTTCTTATTCTGCCTGGGATAGAGTCCAAATTGCAAGAGGCAGCGATAGAGCCTATACACAAGATTACATTAATGGTGTGTTTGACCAGTTTATGAAGTTGCATGGAGATCGGGCATATCGTGACGATGGAGCCATTGTGGGAGGAATTGCATCCATCAACGGAAAGTATGTTACAGTACTGGGACAACAAAAAGGAAGAACTTTAAAAGAAAATGAAAAGAGAAACTTTGGAATGCCATATCCGGAAGGATATCGGAAAGCTTTACGCCTGATGAAACAGGCAGAAAAGTTCCATCGTCCAATTATTTGCTTCATTGATACACCTGGTGCTTTTTGTGGAATGGAAGCAGAAGAACGTGGCCAAGGAGAGGCAATCGCAAGAAACTTGTATGAGATGGCAGGGTTGACGGTTCCGATCCTATCCATAGTGATAGGAGAAGGCGGAAGTGGTGGAGCCTTGGCATTGGGTGTGGCAAATGAAGTGTGGATGCTCGAAAATGCTACGTATTCTGTTTTGTCGCCGGAAGGTTTTGCAAGTATTTTGTGGAAGGACAGTAAACGTGCAGGGGAAGCTGCAGAATGTATGAAAATTACAGCAGAGGAATTAAAGGAACTGGGTGTAGTCGAAAAAGTTCTGGAAGAAAAGACTCCGGTTACAAAAGATAACTGTCTGGATATGTGTCAGAAAATCAGACAGGGGATTATTGCTTTTTTGGAAAAGTATAAGGATAAGAGTGAGGAAAGTATAATAGAGGAACGGTATCAACGATTCCGTAAGTTTTAATAAAGTAAATGTAAGGATGAAAGGAGCAACTTCGTTAAGCAAGTTGCTCTTTTTGGTCTTAACACAAATTTGTGTATAACTAGATAGTAATAACTGGTCTTTTATAATTCTCGGATTTCACATAGACTTTATTGGGGAAAGTAGGTATAATAAAGCATACAAAAGAAATAAAGTGACGTAGAAAATTGATAAAGCAAGTATAGACACCAAGCGATTATAAAGACAGAGGAGCAATGTATGGAAAAGAAAGAACAAGAGCAGACTGTGAAAGGAAAAGAAATGGAACAGCCACATAAAAGACGTGTTCGCTATAAAGGTACACATCCGCGAACCTTTTCCGAAAAATATAAAGAACATAACCCGGAAAAATATGCAGATACCATTGAGAAGGTCATTCGAAAGGGAAGCACACCCGCAGGAATGCATATTTCCATCTGTGTAAAGGAAATATTAGATTTCCTACAGATTAAGCCAGGGCAGACCGGAATTGATGCGACTTTAGGCTATGGAGGCCATACTCGCAAAATGCTAGAGCAGTTGCAGGGACAGGGGCATATTTACGGATTGGATGTAGATCCTATTGAGAGTGTAAAGACAAAGGAGAGATTGGAGAAAGCCGGCTTTGGGGAAGAGATGGTGACCATAAAGCAAATTAATTTTGCAAATATTGATGAGGTTGCAAAGGAAGCAGGTCCAGTCAATTTTATTTTGGCGGATCTGGGTGTATCCTCTATGCAGATTGATAATCCAGAAAGAGGATTTTCATATAAAATACATGGCCCATTAGATTTGCGACTGGATCCTCATAAGGGCGTGACTGCTGCCCAGAGACTGAAGGAGATTTCCAAAGAAGAATTCGAAGGGATGCTTGTAGAAAATTCAGACGAACCTTATGCCAGAGAAATTGCAAGGGCTGTATTTCAGAGTATGAAAAAAGGCAAATATATGGAGACTACCACAGATTTGCGAGAAATCATAGAAGGAACCTTGGGAAAAATGGACTTGGAAGATCCAAGGCAACAAATAAAAAAAAGTTGTCAGAGAACTTTTCAGGCATTGCGTATTGATGTAAACAGTGAATTTGAAGTATTGGAAGCATTTTTGGAAAAATTGCCGGATGTTTTGGCACCAGGAGGAAGAGTGGCAATACTGACATTTCATTCAGGGGAGGACCGAATGGTTAAAAAAATGTTTAAAACCCAGAAAAAAATGGGGTTATATCAAGAAGTTTCCAAAGATGTCATTCGTCCCTCTAAAGAGGAATGTGCAAGAAATCCAAGAGCAAAATCTACAAAAATGCGTTGGGCGATTCGAGCAGAGGAGGATTAATTATGGCAAAGGAGAAAGAAGTAAAGACCAATGCCATGCGTATACTGGATAAGCAAAAGGTTTCTTATCGGGTGAATACGTATGAATGCGAGGAATTTATCGATGGAATACACATTGCAGACAAGCTTGGACAACCTTATGAGCAGAGTTTTAAGACGCTTGTGGCCCAGGGAAAGAGTAAAGCCTATTATGTGTTTGTACTTCCTGTAGACAAAGAAATCGACTTTAAGAAGGCTGCGAAAGTGGTGGGAGAAAAGAGCATTTCCTTGGTTCCGGTTAAGGATATTCAGGGATTAACCGGCTACATTCGAGGAGGGTGTACTTCAGTTGGTATGAAAAAAGCGTTCCCTACATATATCCAGGAGAGTGCCAAAAATCAGGAAACTATTATTATTAGCGGAGGGAAAATGGGTCTGCAGTTGGAACTTTCTCCAGAAGATTTGGTAAGAGTTGTAAAAGGAGAATTTTCTGATTTTATTCTTATGTAACAATTAAGATCACTCTATAATGAGTCAATGAATAGTTGCATTCTATCTAAGAAAAAGTGAAATATGTGACAAATGAAAAATGGAAAAGTGTGAAAGAGGGATTTTATGGGAAGTATACAGTGTCCGGAATGCGGAGCTGAGTTGCATGGAACATTTTGCTGTGAATGTGGGAATGAAATCATTCATTTAACTAAGAAATCCTACGAGGATGAGAAAAAGAAAATGAAGGAGGCTTATAATGCAAAGCTAGCACAACAAGCCAAAAAAGGTGCCCAAAAAAATGTGGCAATGTTTTTTATGATGTGTATTATAGGATATGCTGTTTTGGTTCCTATATGTCGGGATTTTGCTGCAAGTTTGCAGGATGGAACGATTGTAAATGAGGCGAAAAAACGTCTGAATTTCAATTATCAGACAGAAAAAAAGATAGATTCTGAAGAAGAGGAAAAAAATAAGAAAAAAAGTAATAAGAAAAATAATAAGAAAAATAATAAGAGCAAAAAAATAAAAAAACATAAAAAAACATAGATAAGGAAAAAAACACAATACAGTAAATTTATGTTCCTTATGTTTATGAGGAAAGAAGAGAACATATGAAAGATTTAACAAAGGGATGTCCCGCAAAGGTAATTTTGCTATTTGCCATTCCATTGATACTGGGAAACATTTTTCAACAGTTGTACAATATGGCGGATAGCAAAATTGTGAGTTTGTATGTAGGAACCGGGGCTTTGGCAGCGGTGGGGGCAACCGGTGTGATCAGCAATATGATTACGGGGTTCATGAACGGATTGACTCAGGGATTTGCAATCTTGATTGCCAGATGTTTTGGTGCAAAAGATGAAAAACGAATGCGACAATATGTTGCAGGTACCATATTGCTGACATCGGTGTTTGGAATCGGTTTCACAGTTATATCAGAACTTACCATTTCTGGATTATTGCAGGTTCTACAGACTCCACAAGACATTTTTTATGAAGCAGAGAGTTATATTCGAATTGTATTGATAGGATGTATTTTTAGCAGTATTTACAATGTATGTGCAAACATGCTTCGAGCTATTGGTGATAGCAAAAGACCACTCTATTGTCTGTGTGTGGCAATTTTCTTAAATATCGCATTGGATATTGTCTTTGTAAAAGGCTTGTCTATGGGCATACAGGGAGCAGCTTATGCAACTGTAGTATCTCAGGGAGTGGCAGCTTTGTTAGTTGGCGTTTATATGCTGTCGAAATATGGCACGATCCTTCCAAGAAAAAAAGATTGGAAGTTGGAGACCGGTCAGTATGGACAGTTGTTAAGTTCAGGACTTGCTATGGCATTGATGAATTGTATTGTAAGTATTGGAACGGTAGTGCTTCAAAGCTCTATCAATGGATTAGGCACGAAGATTGTTGCAGCTCATACTGCTGGAAGAAGGGTATTTGATATACTGATGATCATGATTTATACGGTTGGATTTGCTATGACCACTTATGTTAGCCAAAACATGGGTGCTATGCGTGTGGACAGGGTAAAACAAGGAGTGCGACACGCCATGGCAATTGTTACTGTCATTACAACAGTTGTCATAAGTGTGTGTTTTCTGGTTGGAGATGATATGGTCCGATGGTTGGCGAGTACTACAGATCCGGAAATTTTGAAAGCAGCAGTTATGTATATTCAGGTAGGTGTGGTATTTTTCTATGTATTAGGCCCATTGTTTGTGCTGCGATGTAGTTTGCAGGGCATGGGAAGAAAGTTAATACCGGTATGTTCCAGTATATTGGAAATGATATTAAAAATTCTATCTGTTCAGATTTTGGTACCAAGACTGCAATATTTTGGTGTGGCACTTACCGAACCCATAAGTTGGATAGCTATGACAATTTTGTTGGCAGGAGCCTATTTGCACCATCCACCGAAGGCAATAGAAGAAGAAAGGAGAGAAAGAGATGTATCAGAAAATGTATGTAAAGATTATTAAAAAGAATGATGAGACTTCCCTGGACTATCAGGTTGGGGATGTATTGGAGATTGACAGTAACTGGTATGGAGGTGTGACCGTAAAGAACAAGGTTGGGATGCTGGTTTCTCTGGACATGGATGAATATGAAGTGTTGGATATGGAAGAAGAGGAAACATACGAAGAAAATGCTGAGATAGAAGAGAATGCAGAGGAAGAATGCAAATTTGCAGTGGGAGACATTGTGAAGCATTTTAAGAGAGAATGGGTGTCTGAGGAAAGCTCGGAATATTTATACAAGATCTTAGCTTTTGCCAGTCATACAGAGACCAATGAAAAATTAGTCATTTATCAGGGATTATATGCACCTTTTAAAACTTGTGCCCGCCCATATCATATGTTTTGTAGTGAGGTAGATCGGGAAAAATATCCGGATATACAACAGAAATATCGTTTTGAAAAGGTGGATACCAAAAGATTTCCACAAGTATAAAAGAGGAGAAGAAAAAGGGCATGAAATATACACCAAAAGAATTATTGGATTTTATTATAGAAGAAAAGATGGAACAGGAATTTTTCCAGGCAATGATGCAGCATGTGCAGGGATATTCCATTGCAGAGATTACTGATCGCGCATTTACACAACAGGATGCTACTTATCGAATGCAATCTGAAATGTTTGCTTTGGATATTGAAGTGGTAGAAGATGATATTATTACGGCCATTATGAATAAATTGTATGTAAGTGCGTTCCTTTCCAGATATGAGGACACCTATCAGATTCATTTTCTGGTGCATCCGTATCCAGAGAGAATGAAAGAAAAATTTGAGGAAAAGATTACAGAAGATGTAGTACATTATATGATTTTGCAGACTATCGTTTCTTTAAAGATGGATACAAAAGGAAAAATAAGAACGTATGTGGCATCAGGAAATGGAAATCAGTTTATAACTATATAGAAGAAAAAGAATGTTTCTTTAAGAAAGAAGTGAGAGAAAATGAAGAGTATAGAAATACCTTTTCAACAGTGGATTCACGTGGTTCGACCAACTTATGATTATAGCGGAAAAGACAAGGAATATTTGTGTGATACGGTAGCGCACCTAATTGGAAAAATATTTATGTATGCGGTAGAGTGCAGATATGATTTTGTGCCTTTTTTGGAAGGTTTTATTAGCAGTGATGTCTTTCGATATTTTGATAGGAGTTTGAATATGTATAGCAACTCTCCCTATCATGTGTTAGCTGCGTATGACAGTGAGCAGAGAGCTGAGGGGATAATGCCGGCCCATTTGGAGGAAGAACAACCAGAGTTGATGGAAGTGGCATATTGGATTGGATATCTGTTTTCGGAATGGAAGATGGTTTATGAAATGGATGGGGCTGAGCTTGTGAAATCCTATGATGTGGCATGGATTATGAAACAGTATGAAAAAGGGGGATTTCGTAATTATTCCATTCGAAAAACCATACAGGCAATACGGGCAAAGTATGATTTTAAGGTGTTATAGTTGGAAATGGAGTTACTGTTTTCGATTATTATGTAATTGTTGGCTACTCTTCACAGGTAGGTATTTTCGGTACCGAAAATACCGTATGAAAGTCTACCGTGTGCAGATTTGGGCAATTTTTCATGCGCACCATTGCCCAAATCCGATA
>JBGVLO010000249.1:0-2442 GCA_045124315.1 Lachnospiraceae bacterium | reverse complement strand
ATGGAGGCTGTCCTCAAGTATCAGGCGTGTGTAGTGGGAATGCCGGTAAAAGACACGATCAAAATAGTGAATGGGGAGCAGTTTGCGAAAGAGACACCGGACAGAAATAAACTCTGGCAGGTGCAGACGCCGCAGACTTTTTCTTATGCTCTGGTAAAAGAGGCATACCGGAAAATATTAGAACAGGAAGATGCGACAATCACAGATGATGCCATGGTAGTAGAACGGATGACGTCTGTATCGGTAAAATTGATCGAAGGGAGCTATCGTAATATCAAAATCACCACACCGGAGGATTTACTTATAGCAGAGGCATATCTTTCGGGGGAAGAATAAAAAAGGTGAATTGAAAAACTAAATTCCACTTTGCAGATTTAAATTCCACCCTTGACTTGGGTGGAATTATTTTGGACAAAAAAAGGTATATATTGAGGGAAATTGTTGCTATAATTAAAGGGAAACAGCTGGATTTTGATATTTTTGCACAGCCTAATTAGAAGTCGAATTTACGAAGCTTTTTTCGGAAGTTGTAAATTCCACCCCTGTTGGAGGCTATATGATGACTGTGTGAAACTACAAATTCCCGGCTGTTTTTATTGCTTTATATTATTCAAAAATTTTTGGTGTCAGGATAATCTCATCTGCCGGAATTCGTTTTATACCCAAGACCGACAGAATATCTTCTCCGTACTGAAATGCAAAGACATCATAAGGACTTTTATTTCCAAGTTTTGGTCTTGCATAGGAGTTGATATGGCTCATCATGAGATTTATCTGCTCTTGCGAGTATTGCCCTAAATCTATACCTTTTGGAATGCAGCGACGTATCATTTCATGGTTGTTCTCACAGTTGCCCTTCTGGTAGGGAGCACTTGGATTACAATAAAACATGTGTGTTCTCCGGTTCTCCTGCTTATCGAATTCAATTTCTTTTGGATTAGAAAATTCGCTGCCATTGTCTGCTAACAGCACCGGAAAAAGATCAATGAAAATATCCGGTCTGAGTTCAAAATATAGTTTTTCAAATATATCGATAACAGACTGGGAATCATTTGCTTCTCGCAAAAAAGCAAGCTGAAGTTCTTGTTCTACAAAGTGTATTGTAAGAAGAACAGGACCACCTTTTACACCTTCGACAGAATCAAGCTGTCTGACAGGAAGATGAGGATTTTCGGCCATGAATTTCTGATAATCTTCAAATGTGCGTCCTATTCGGCAGGTTTTATCTACTTTGATAGCTTTCTTTTTCCCTTTTCGCGGACGCATCCGGACGGTTCGGGGCATATCAATATTCCGGGCGGAGAATAGACCATTGTTGACATAGGTATATAAGGTTCGTTCTGAAAGCATGGTTTCATCTGCGTGATAAATGGAGATATGATGAAGTGATTGCCCATTCCGTAAAAGTGGTGAAACGATGCTGTCAAGATGAGAGAGTTCCTGCTCTGAAATTGCAAAACCGGAGCGGGATTCCGACCTTAATCTGACGCATTCATTATGGGCTTGTACAGCACGATAGAAAGATTTTTCCAGGGTACATTTTGAACGTTCCTTGCAGGCATTGCAGACATAAGGTGCTTTCTTCAGTTTCGGACAGGAATAGGGAACATAAGAAATACAGGTATCGGTACATCTGCCACAAGACCAGCAGAGCCTGTTTGTCACAGACGTGCATCTGGTGCAGACAGAACGCAGGGTGCATTCATGCTTTACATTAAGCAGACAGTCATTGAAAGATTTACCCATGGCGCCTGTTTTCTGTCGGCAGATATGTTTCCGCACTTCTTTAGAAATAGTGGTGCAGTCTTTGCCGAGGATAATTCCAATCTCTTTGAATGATGTGCCTTTATCGAGTTCAGTCTGGATTGTTGTTCTGTCATCTAAAGTCATATGTTTATTTTTGTTCATGATAGCTTCCTCCATAAATAAATGCCGGGAGAAACAGCCATATTTGTATAAATACAATAACAGAAGATTCGGAAAGACTAAATTCCATCCTTGACTACAAAGAAATTCGGAAAGAGTAAATTCCACCCAGCGGTGGAATTTAGTTTTGCAAATGAGAATACTGAAATAAATAGTAGAATAAACCTTGACTTTTCCACTCTTCCGTGCTAGTCTGAGAACAGCAAAAGCGAAAAACACGCAGAAAAAGAGAGTACATTTGTTGGAACTTTACAGAGAAATTTCCGGTCATATTCCGCATATTACATTGCTTTGCAGCAATTTTCACAGGAGATGACCCGCTGAGAGGAAATAGGGAAAGATAAATGGAAGATGGCTTTGGAGTGGCAGGGATGAACTACTTTTCGGAGTGGATAAGTTCTGACAGGACCGCCTGTTATAGCGGAGGATATTAAATGATTTCCGGTGATAATGTCCGGGAGTTTGAGATATCGACAAGAGGTCTGCACGGATTTTGTGCGGATGAATGGAAGTGGT
>JBGVLO010000248.1:0-33927 GCA_045124315.1 Lachnospiraceae bacterium | reverse complement strand
AACAACCTGTGAGTTCCCTCCACCTGCTGCTCCACCTTTGATTCCAAAACATGGTCCCAAAGAAGGCTCGCGAAGGGCGATCACTGCTTTTTTGTTCAATTTACCAAAAGCCTGACCAAGACCTACTGTAACAGTTGTCTTTCCTTCTCCTGCTGGAGTCGGATTAATTGCTGTAACTAAGATTAACTTTCCGTCTTTTCTGTCCTTTACCTGATCCCACAATTCATCTGTAAGCTTTGCCTTATACTTTCCGTATAATTCCAGATCATCCATAGAGATGTCAAGTTTCTTTGTTACTTCCTGAATTGGAAGCATGGTTGCTTCCTGTGCAATTTCGATATCACTCTTCAAATCGATTACCTCCGTATATTTGCTTATTGTTTATCAAATGTAGCAAAATGTACATTTGTAGTTTCACTAAAGAACAAAGTGGACAAGTCCACTTCAACTCCCTATATCCCTCACTCATGAGGGACTTGCTCCACTTTGCGTGCCAGATGCGTGTTGCATACTTTTTGCACTGTTTTCAGCCTAAGCAAAGACCGTTAGGTCAAAGCGAAGGCTAGAAAACTGGCAGGCAAGGCTTTCCCAAGAAAACGAGTCATCGACGATGTTTGATTGGATGAAAGCTACTGCGCAACAATACTCCTTTCGCATCTGTGCAGGCTTGTGTGGGTTCCAGTCTTTCACCCCTAGTATCTACACATTATAACAGAGAAGTATTTTCCTGTCAAAATGTTACTTCCAATATGCCCATATATTTTTAATTTGACTATGGATTCGTTCATAACTCCAGGTTTTGTCCGTATTCTCCATACTGTTTGGATCATTTACATGGTACTCCCCGTTTTCATAGCCGGTAAGTAGAATAAAATGGCCTCCTCTGGTAAAATCTCCCGGACTCATACTGCAAATCATCAAATGACCTTTTTGAATTTCTTTCTTCATTGCCTTTTCTTCAATAGGAATCTGCTTCACATGCAATCCCAGGTCATCTGCACCTTCAGTCATCAAAGTCCATGCAGTCTTACTGCCATATACATGCCCATGTTTAGTACTATATTTTGCCATCCAGTCTGGCGTTTTTTTTGTATTTCCTGTGTAATACACCGTAACCATAGATAAGCAGGTAGGACCACACCCTGAATCTGCAATAGTGCCATATGCGTAAGGATTTTTTCCCCATTCTTCATCCCACTGATAAAACTCAGGCACATTCATCACAATATTCCCCTTTCCATCTCTCTCCACTGCTGCTCCCGCATTCTTTTCTGCTCTGGATTTCTCACATGTAAATGCTAACAATCCTAAAAATAGTATCCCCATAAACAGAAAAACACTCAGATGATACGCATGTTCATTTCCATCTTTTTTTCCCTCTTTTTTTTCCTCCATGATGTTCCTCCGTTTTGTCTCTTTTTTCTTTTGCCCTCAATATCATATTACAAGAAGCCCCTATGGGTTCTTCTACATCTGTTTTCGAACGATTTTATATTCATCTCCTAATCGAAAATATGGACAATCCGTAAATGTATTGGTCAAAAAACGCCCCATTTCATCCTGATCTAAATCCATATCACAAATATAACATTCATACTCCTCATCATATATGTAATTCATACATGCGTCACAGTTGGATTCTCCTGACATCTTTCTCTTCCTTTCTCTGTATTCATGACCAATGTCATTAAATTAAGATTTAGAGCTTAAGTTAATGCCATTGTTTCAGCCCCCCTACCAATTTAGTTACACTGGCTCAATATATATACAAAATACTCATGTAACAAATTAATATCAGACACCTGGTACAACATTCTTGCACCTACCACATCTTCTATTTCATTAAAAACGAAATCTTCCTGTTCGTCAATAAGAAAATCAATTCCCACAAGTCCAAAATCAAACTCTCCAATAATCTTCTCCACTAAATCTTTTTGTTTTGAAGATAACTCATATAACTCTACTTTTCCACCCAGAGAATAATTTGACCTAAATCCATCTTGCGAGGTGCGGCACACCGCTGCCACAATCTCTGTTCCAATCACGTAAACCCTCACATCCTGCCCCGGTCCCTTTACCATACTTTGTACGATCACATCCGATTCACCAATTCCCGTCTGAATGGACGATGTGTTGTCCGTTCCCGTCCGAAATACCTGTACTCCTCCATGACCATTTACGGCTTTGATCACGGTATCTTCTTCGAACCCATCTATTTTCCCATTCACCCATTGTGCCGTACCAAACACACTATCTGTCATAGGAATTCCTTTTCCTGCTAAATATGCATAAGTTTTGGCTTTGTCATTGGCAATTTCAGACACAAAGGAAGAATTAAACACTCTTATTCCTGCCCACTCTAACATCATGGATAACTTGGGTGCAATGGTCCGACAGATTGCAAAATCCGGCTTCTTCTGCAATTGGCCCTGATACCATATGCACATTTCTCCATTTTTCACACCAAAATTTATCTCTTCTGCATAGAAAAGGGAAAAGGAAATCTGTAACGCTTCTCCTTCTTCTTTATGCATAGCGATATATTGTTTGTTGTATTGTGCACCAGCCTTGTCATAAATCAACCATCCTGTTTTCTTTTCCATATTCTATCTCACCTTCTTCCTAATAGTAGTATGTCCTCACTTTATTTTCTCCAATATACACGAAACAATAGAATCGGCTGTATTTACATTGGTACAATCATAGATATTCTTGAAATGCGCATTGGAATTTACTTCACATACATAGCTTTCCCCATTTTCTCCAAACAGAAGATCCACACCTGCAAAATCAGCCTGCAGGATTTCACAGCATTTTACCGCCAATTCCTCCTGCTCCTTCGTTGGAACATACTGTTTCATGGTTCCACCATTGGTAATATTGGCACGGAAATCTCCATCCTTCGCCCTACGCTCCATGGCGGCCACCACTCTTTTCCCCACTACCTGCAGACGAACATCCCGCCCGGCAGAGGTTTCTACAAAGCGTTGGAACAAAAAGCTTCGACCTTGTAATTCCTTTACTCTTTTCTCCAACTCTTCCCTATTTCTACATAAATACACCTGCTGTCCAAAAGAGCCAAAGCTTTCCTTCACTACTAATGGCAATCCCAGCTTATCCACCACATGATCCAAAAATTTCATAGAGCCATAACCAATATTCTCATAAGTCATGGGAGTTATAATCGTGTCTGGCATGGGGATCTTATGCTGGCTCAGATAAAAATGTGTCAGAGCCTTATTGTCACAGGCTTCAATAGAAAAACTATTGTTAAATACCGGCATCCCCATACTTTCCAAGGCTTTTGCCAATAAAATATCTTTATCCCAGAACAATACAAAAGCGTATTCTTCCAATTCTCTTTTTCTTTCTAAAATGCCTTTTTGTATAGAAACCAGCAATTGTTCATTGGTACAGATTTGAAAGAACACTCCCTGTTTTTTTCCTGCCCCGCATAACCACTCATAGATCTCCTGAAATTTTTGTTGTTGTAAAAAACCATTTACTACCAATAACGCCTTCATAAATCCATCACTCCTATTTCCCGTCCGCACAAAGTGGACAAGTCCACTTTCCCTCCCTATATCCCTCACTTATGAGGGACCGGCTCTACGGTTAGATTGTCAAGTAGATATGCCGTGAGGCACACCTAATTTACACTTTCTTAGTAAAAATTTACACACAGAAAAACTCCTGTGTGTAAAAAACTCCTTATTGGGATAAATATGTTTCAAATTCTTCCATTGTCATAATGACTTTTCTCGGTTTCGTTCCCTCTTCCGGTCCTACTACGCCTGCAGAACACAATTGATCCATAATTCTAGCTGCACGATTAAATCCAATCTTATATACACGCTGTAACATACCAATGGAAGCCTTATTCTTCTCAATTATGAACTTTCCTGCTTCTGCAAAATAATCATCCCTATCATCTTTCTTATCTGAAATGCTCTCTTCACCAAAGCCGGCAATCTCCATTTTATTCTCAATTTCTTTCATACTTTGTTCGTCTTCTGGATCATTATGTGTCTTAATAAACTCTACCACTGCATTGACTTCATCATCCGAAACAAATGCCCCCTGCACACGAACCGGTTTCGGGAACCCTGCCGGATAGAACAGCATATCACCTTTTCCAAGCAGTTTTTCTGCTCCCCCGCCATCTAAAATAGTTCTGGAATCCACGGTAGATGATACTGCAAAGGCTATTCTTGACGGAACATTTGCTTTGATCAGACCTGTTATGACGTTAACAGATGGACGCTGTGTGGCAATCACAAGATGAATGCCTGCTGCACGCGCTAACTGTGCCAGACGGCAGATGGCATCTTCCACTTCTTTCGAAGCAACCATCATCAAATCTGCCAACTCATCCACAATAATAACAATCTGTGGCATCCTCTGGTATCTTTCGTCATCTGCATATTCCACAGCCTTTATCTTCTCGTTATATGCATGTGCCTCTCTGACTCCCAAATCTGCAAACTTGCGATATCGTTCTGACATCTCCTGTACTGCCCACTGTAATGCTCCAGAGGCCTTCTTTGCATCCGTCACAACCGGAATAAGCAAATGTGGAATTCCGTTGTAACAACTTAACTCTACCACCTTCGGATCGATCATGATCAATTTTACATCCTCTGGGGAGGCTTTATACAAAATACTCATAATCAACGTGTTGATACACACAGATTTACCAGAACCGGTAGCACCTGCAATTAGTAAATGTGGCATCTTTGCAATATCGGTTACCACTACCTGTCCACCAATATCTTTTCCCACAGCAAAAGCAATCTTAGATTTATGATTTTTAAACTGCTGATTTTCAACCAAATCCCTTAAGTGCACCATAGATGTACTCTCATTTGGCACTTCTATTCCTACTGCTGCCTTTCCCGGTATAGGTGCCTCGATTCGGATCTCCTCTGCTGCCATATTTAATTTAATATCGTCCGCCAGTGCCGTAATTTTGCTTACCTTTACTCCCTGATCTGGTTGTAACTCAAACCTGGTAACAGAAGGTCCACAGCTAACATTGGTTACCTTTGCTCCCACTCCGAAACTCTCCAATGTATCCTGTAATTTCTTAGCATTGGCTTTCAGCAATTCATCGGACATACCATTACTAACCCTCTCTGGCTTTGTTAAAAGCTCCTTTGTAGGGAAAACATATTTTTTCTTTTTTATCTTTGTTTTTTCTTTCGGTTTGGAGACAACTTCCTCCGGCTGTTTCGTAAGTTGATCTAAAGGAAGTTCCATCTGTGAAATAGATGCCATGTCTATAGGTACATCCTCCGGCTCTACCGCGTCCATGACGACACCAGCGCCCTGTTGCTCTTTGTTGATCGTAAAATCTTCTGCCACTTTCTTTAAGCCGGCTTCCATATCTTCAAAAAATGCTTCCTGCTCCTTTGGTGGAAGTTCCATGGCAGTAACCGGATCCAAGTGAGTCGGCTCCTCATCTGCAAAAATCTCCTCCATAGGGGCAAACTTTTTACGCAACTCTAATTGGTGAATCGGTATCTCTTCTGGCTCTATTTCTTTTTCCGCTTCCTTCGAAGCAACTAAATGTTCTTCCTGTATTGCCTCTTCCTGTATGGACTCTTCCTCTTCTCCCCCTCTATGTATGATAAGATCCCGTAGAAAATCCTCTTCTTCCACCTCTTCGCTTGCTTCCTTTTCATCCGAATCTTCTTTTGGATCTTTAGAAAAATCTACTGTAATTTTGCTCAACACACCTTCTTCTTCAAAAACTTCCGGTTCCTCTTGCCCTTGTGCAAACATAGGCACATAACCATCTCCATCGTCCACATCAATATATTCTTCTCCGGCCTCCAAAGTTTCACGCTTGAAATTGAAAAACGGCAAACGAAAACGCTTTTCCACTTTCTCATCTTTCTCTTCCCACTCTTCCAAACTTTGTAGTTCTTCTTCTCTTTCCTTTAGCTCTGCTCGATCTTTGGCATATATTTCTGCTCGTTCCTTCATTTTGCTATAGGCATGTCCACTCTTTTTCTTCAAGCTATGGAACAATAGCTTTTCTGTCATAAACATAAATCCCACTGCTAATAGGGCAAACAAAATCACATAGGCGCCCCACTCACCAAAAATGCACGCAAGTAAACACCCGATGATCCCACCAATCACGCCACCACCAATACGTTCTGCAGCAGAGTTTTTAAATATCTCATCCAAACGAAAACTGCCATCAAAATGAAATGTTAACAGTTGAAATACTGCCATAATAACCACCATCATCAACAATCCACAAATCAATTTGTGCACCACAGCTTTATTCTCTTTATTTGCCATGTAAAAGATGGTGCATCCTACCAGTCCAAAGGGCAACAAATAACCCAAAAAACCAAACATTCCAAAAATCAGGGCATTGATGATTTTTCCGAAAATACCACACATATTTGCATAGCTAAACAAACATAACACAGATAATACCACTATAATCAATACGTGTATTTCTTTCTGAAATGCAGTAACTTCTTTCGTTTCAGCTTGTTTTTTTTCTTTCTTCTTTCCCTTTGCCATATACAACTACGCTCCCGTCTCTATAAACTCAAACAAACCGTTTCATCGCAACTATGATTACTCGGCCTCCTCCCTCTTTTTTCCCCTTAACCTGCCAGTTTATCACAATTATGATTCCATTACATCTAAAACACAATTATATCTCTAAGCCCTTGTAAAATCAAGTTTCATCTTCTTCCAATCCCGCATTGATACGATGTACTTTCTGCATGGTTTTCTTATCCAAATCATAAAAATGCATGGCAAGCAAAGTCAAAAACCATCCCAGTATTGGTACCCCACAAAACAAAAATAATGTGGTCCATTTCAACACATCAGTAACCGGATCAGAAACCTGTGGTAACACCTTTCCAAATCCAATGATTGTCAGCACAATACCCACAAATGCAGTTCCAAAAGCAGATACAGCCTTCTCCACAAAAGAAAACAAAGCTCCCATAAGCCCAGGCACATACTTTCCACTTCTTGTCATCTCATAATCGCAACAATCCGCAATCATAGGCACCACCATGTTATTGATTATAGATTTGCAGCCATTTAATACAGAAAACACAAAGACAAACAGGATCGTAATTCCATTGATTTTTGATGGTACAAAACTGATGGTTGTAATATTTCCAAACAATAAGACCAAGACCATAATCCACTGAAAAAGAACCGCACACCAGGTTGCAAGGATCAATGCTCTTTTCTGTCCAAAAGCTTGTGCCACTTTTATTCCGGCACTCACTACTAACAAGGTTGGCAATGCAACCACAATACCAATTAAGCCGGCAATTGAATAATTCTTCATGAGAATTCCATACAGCATAACTCCCACTGTAGTATGACTATACACTACTGCTACAAATTGATTGGAACAGGAAGCTAATGTTAACATCCGAATGGGTTTATTGTGCATCAAAATTTCTATGTAATCTTTCTTTCGTATCTTCTCCTTTGAGCCTCTCTGTACCCCATAGAATTTCTTCTGGTCCTTCTGCCAAATTCCCACAATTGCCAAGCCTGTACAAATCATACTCAAGACCACGATTATCAATACAAATTCTTCAAACAATTTCGGATTCAAAAAGCTTCCATATTTTGGTATCAGATAGTTGGACACCATCAATATGGTTCCACCATAAGCTGCCATAACAAACATGGAATCAAAATATGTGGCGAGAGGTCTCTGTTTGGGATTATTGGTAATAATCGTCTGCCCGGACTTGGCCACCACTGTCTGAAAAGTGTATCCAATAATATATACGCCATATACTAAAATAAAATAAATCAACCGAAAAGGTTTCGGAACCAGATGATTGGTATAAAATAACACAATACTGCTGGATGCAAGCAAAATATTCCCAACCACAAGAAATGGACGGAACTTCCCATATCTTCCCTCTGTCTTATCCAGCAAAAATCCGATAACCGGATCGGTAATTCCATCAAATACCCGCATAAGAGTCAATACCATAGATAGTAAAAAAACGCCTAAGCCAACAATACCATTTGCATAATAGGTCACATATCCCATCAATGCCAAATATAGATTGGTCGCTGCATTATTTAAAGAAAACAAAGCCAATTGCCATAGTTTCGCATTATTATAACTTAACTCTTTCCCCACCGAAAGCATGGCATCTGTTTTTTGCATTTGATCCTCTGCAATATGCACCTGTCTTTTCTTCTGTTTTTTCAGCCATCTTTTCTTCCAACCCATGGTACCACCTCCGTCCTTAAATCCAATCTTTTCTTTCTGATTTTTCGTTACTGCTCAGAGGATGCAACTGAGTATGTGCAACTTGTACAGTTGCGCTTGCGGATAAGGTACAGGTTGCACATACTCAGGTATAGCCGATAACGGCGTAATGAGTAAAATGCCCAGCCACAAACAATATTTTTAGTCATTCTGTATATCTGGCATCTTACGAATTGCACCCTCTGAACTGTAACTATTTTTTTCATCCATTCTACTTATTATACCACATTCCTTCTCATCCTTACAATAAGACTCTCTTTTCTCTTCTCCGCAAAATCCGTACTCCTCCCTTTTGCAAACTTGTTTCATTACATTCCATTCATTGATTCCAACTCTCATTTCTCTCATATACAATCCCTCGTAAAACAAACATGCACCCTTGACAAGGCATCACAATCTATGAAACTCACGACTTTTTCTCCTTTATCCTCCTTTTCAGATAAGAAAGGGACTCTCTGATTCCCCCCACTTCATTGATCACACCTGCTGCTACCGCTTCTTCTCCCGTAAGAATAGACCCCACATCTTTTACTAATTGACTGGTATCCAGCATATAGCTTTTCAATCGGTCATAAGAAATCTGGGAATGTTTTTCAACAAAATGAAGAATCCGATCCTGCACCTGCTCCAAACACACGAAAGATTGATTCACACCAATTATCATACCACTGGTTCTAACAGGATGTATGGTCATGGTTCCTGTGGGAACAATAAAACTGTGTTCTGCTGAAACCGCCAATGGCACTCCTATGGAATGACTTCCTCCCAGCACAAGAGAAACCGTGGGCTTACTTAAAGATGCGATCATTTCTGCAATGGCCAATCCAGCCTCCACATCTCCACCAACGGTATTCAAAAGAATCAAGACCCCGTCTATCTCCGGAGAGTCTTCTATTCTCGCCAATTTCGGCAAAATATGCTCATACTTTGTAGTTTTATTTTGAGACCCAAGATTTTCATGCCCTTCTACCTCTCCAATAATGGTAAGTAATTCAATTCTCGTGTCCGTTTCCTGATTTTCCAATGTCACCTGTCCCAGTTCTCCTATTTTTTCATTCCGCATCTTTTCTTTTTCTTCACTGGTCTTATCCTGATCTAACATTACATCACCCTCCTATCATTTTCTATCAATTAGGATTTCCAACTTTCTGTGTCATATACTACATAATAAGAAAAAGCCATCAAGTAACAGATTTTCTGTTTCCTGATGACTTCATATTTTTCTATTGTTGTGCCTCTTTCAAAAGGTTCATTTTCATCTCATAATACTTTGGACTCATATCCACATAGTGCTTATGTGGATTTTCAAAACGCTGTTCCTCTTCCCAAATCTCCTGTACCAGCTGTTCCTCCACATAATCTGCAATCTCCTGTAAATCCTTCTTTGGAGCAATGATTTTTCCGTCCTTAACCACTTGTTTTAATAATGGTTTTGCCGTACAGTTTTCAAAATAACGAACTCTCCATGGCTCCTCCGGATCTACATACTGGAAAGGCACCTGCATATCCATATCCTCATCCTTACAGGTTAATACATCTGCAATGGCTTTTCCATCCTCATTGTAGATACGATATACCATCTTCAATCCCGGATTGGTTATCTTCTCTACATTCTCCGAAATCTTAATCCTTGGCTGAAACTCACCATTCTCTTCCACTGCTGCAATTTTATAGACCGCACCAAATACCGGCTCCGACTTGGCAGTGATCATTCTCTCTCCCACACCGAAACTGTCAATACACGCCCCCTGTCGTATCAAAGAGGAAATGGTAAATTCGTCCAGACTGTTGGAGGCTACGATTTGGCAATCTTCCATACCTGCCTGATCTAACATTTTTCTTGCCTTTTTGGATAAGTACGCCAAATCCCCACTGTCCAATCGGATCCCCTTCAATCTTTTTCCCATAGGTTCCAAAATATCTTTTGCAACTTTTATGGCATTTGGCACACCACTTTTCAGCACATCGTAAGTATCCACAAGAAACACCGATGCATCCGGGTAGGTCTGTGCATACTTTGCAAATGCTTTGTACTCATCCTTGTAGTACATCACGTAACTATGAGCCATGGTGCCACTTACTGGTATCCCAAACATCTGTCCGGCAATTACAGTGGCAGTAGAGTTCACCCCACCAATATAACAGGCTCTGGCACCAAAAACAGCCGCATCCATGTTGTGTGCCCTTCTGGCACCAAAATCGCTTACTTTTCTTCCGTCTGCTGCCTTTACAATTCTCCTTGCTTTGGTAGCAATCAAGGACTGATGATTAATTTGTGCAAGAATCGCCGTTTCTATCAACTGTGCGTCAATTAATGGTGCTACAACGGTTAATATAGGTTCATTGGGATACATAATTGTCCCCTCTGGAAACGCATAGATGTCTCCCTTAAAAGAAAACTCACGCAAATACTGTAAAAACTCTTCTCCAAATATTTGTTGTTCCCTCAGATAGGCAATATCCTCCTCCGAAAAATGAAGTTTTTCGATATATTCCAATATTTGCTCTAAACCGGCAAATATGGCAAACCCTCCTCCATCCGGATTTTTTCGGTAAAACACATCAAAAGCAACTTTCTGTGATCTGTTTTTTTCTGAAAAATATCCATTGCTCATGGTTAATTCATAAAAATCCATCATCATACTAAGATTTTTCATTCTATCCCCTTACCCTTTCTGTATCATACACGCATCCCAATCAGACGTTCCATTTTGTCTCTTTATTACTAATCCGAACCTAAGGTTTTGTTACTCATACGGTATAACTTACTTGGTCTGTGTGCGCCTTCCTTTCGCATTTTCCCCGTATCTTCCACTAAGTCCTTCACATTTTTTCTGAAATTCGCCTTATATAAAGCCTTTCCAAGTAAGATTTCATATATTCTCTGAAGTTCCGGCAATGTAAATTCTTCACCCAGCAATTGAAATGCCAACTGATTTTTCTCTGTCTTTTCCCGAATCCTTTCTCTTGCATATTTTATAATTTCCCGGTGATCAAATGCCAACTCCATTTCTTTCTCTAAGATTTCATCCACATCCCAAAAAGCAATTTCGGACACTCGCGTTCCTTCTCCTGTATGCAACTTATTCTTATCTACTAATGCAAAATAAGAAACAGAGATCACTCGGTTTCTCGGGTCCCTGTTGCAATCCTCACCCCATGTATAGAGCTGCTCCATATAGACACGATCTACCAGTCCTGTTTCTTCCTTCAAGCATCGATAGGCGGCTTCTGATAATGCTTCCTTCTCCTTTAGGGCAACGCCAGGCAAAGAAAGACACTCCTTAAAGGGTTCTTCGTCCCTGCGTACCAGCAATACCTGCAATCGATCCATCTCTATTGTAAACAATGCAAAATCTACTGCAACTGAAATACTACCATACTCTTTGCTCGTCATACAGACTCTCCTTTCTCAAAGAATATGATAGTATATTTTCACTACTAAGTCAAGTTTCACTCTGTTTTTTCATAAACACAACTTAACTTCCCGGTATGATCTACTTGTCCTTTGTAAAATACTTTCTTACCTGAACGGTATCGAAAGATGATTCGAGTGGTTCCCTTTCTCTTTCCTCGAAAATTATAAACACACCCTCTTGAGGCACCATAAAGAGCGGGAACCATATAATCCCCACTTTTTTGATCCGTTACCGCAACAATACTCTCGTCTTCAATCTCCAGTGTAATGCTGTCTCTTCCGCATGCAAATCCACTCTGATCCAAAACAACGTAATCGTCCCTGACATCTTTTGTGGCATAGGAAATTCCCAATTTTCCATCTTTTTTTTCAAGGAACTCATAACGCTTCTTTTCTTTTGAAATACAAGTCTGCACAGATGAGACAATCGATTTTAGTTTCTTTACCCCATTCTGTAACCATGGAGCAGATTTCTCTTCTTCTCTTCTAATGGTAATTTCGCCTACCATCAAAACATCTGCCTTGCATTCGGTGCAAATCGGAGAAATCCCTCCCCCAGACGCATGAACAGCCGGTGAATTTCCCACTACCATGGCAATTGCAATAGAAGATGTAAGAAACATCTTTGTGATTTTTTTTCCTTTACTCATTTTCTTTCTTATCCTTTTCCAAACTCCATATGGTGAGAAAATCTCACCATATGGAATCTTTTTAACGTAACAGTTCAGCCGGAGGCTGTCCTGTTACGGCTCACAGCAAACTTACGCATGCAAATTGCTGTGAGCCACACCTAATTTACTCTTTCATACGTCCTTGCACAGCAATGTGTGCAAAGACTACCTGAACTGTTACTTTTTAACTTTCAAATACATTGTAAAGAAAAAATATGTACTTTCTATGATGTTTCAATTGAAATATTGCAGTTCACAAACATGTGAACTGTAACGGATTTGGGCAATGCTGCGCATGATAAATTGCCCAAATCTGCACACGGTAGACTTTCATACGGTATTTTCGGTACCGAAAATACCTACCGCTGAACAGTAACATTGAAACTTCATAAAACCGTACATATTTCTATAAACAAAGATTTATTCCTGAATCATTCTATATAACCATGTTAAGTCTACACTTTTCTCCTTTTGGTACACTACAATATCACCAATCTGATTACTCCGCTCCGTGAACGCAGGGTAGAGAAATCCCCAATCTGGCTCTGACAACTCATAATCGTCCCACAAAGGACAGCAGGCACACACCATAAAGTTGTATACCTCCTCTGAATCCTCTAAGACAGTCTTATCTGTTGCCTTTCTTGGTACATCGTAACTGCCATAATAAAATAGAATGGCATAATCCTTATTTGCGGAATATTTCTCTGATACCTGCTCGTAAAATACATCCAGCATGGCATCATTCTTCAATTCACATTCCCTTAATGCCAGTAACATCTTCTGAAATCCTGCCCCTTTGGAAAAAGGGAACTGTTGCACCTGCACATTGGTCTCTCCAAACAAAACAGCTTTGGCATAGCTAAGCTTTTCTGCACGTTCTACTTCCTTTAGCTTTCCAAAATGCGTGTGAAAAGTGCCATCTACCCATCCTTCCTTATCCATATAGGCACCGGCAATTCTGGCAAAACAATTTCTTTTCACTGTCATTCTCCGGGTTAATTCCATTAACTCTTCCCGGTCAATTTTCTTCGTCTGCATGGTTCCTAATCCTTATTCAAATACAAATGAAATGGTCTCTACTCCATCCACTTCTTCCGTCTCAAAAATAATAACAGAACCCTCTTCTAACTTCTCAAAGGCTTGAATTGCCTCATTGGTTCCAACCTGGAACACTTTTGTCTCTCCATCTACAATCACTTCCACAGAATTTCCATCTGCAAATCCACAAAAAGCACCTTCTAATGTATTTTCCTGCTTTTTATCCTTTGGTTTCGTCTTTCCTTCCGTCTCTGTGGTTTCACCAGAATCCGTAACCTCCTCTGTCACTTCTTCCGATTTCGAACCCTCTGTTTCTGCTGTTGCTTCTGCCTCTTCCGGTTCTTCTGTCACCATCGCTTCTTCCTCTTGTGGCGCGTCCGTTGTTGTCACAACATTTGCCTCATTTTTCCCACAAGCTGACATACTAACGAGTAACATACATACTAATACTGATACAACTACTTTCTTTCTCATAATAAGCCCTCCCATTTTTATTTTAATCATAACGGATAGCATGGAGTTTTTCAATCTTTTTTCAATCTTTGTTTTGTGTTTCGCCAACATTCACTTTTCTATCGTTTTCTGTCGCAATCCGTCCATCCTCAATTCGAATAGTTCTCTGACAATATTCTGCCACTTTAGGATCATGCGTTACGATTACAATTGTCTTGCCTTTTTTATGCAATTCCAAAAATAATTCCATAATATCCTTCCCAGTTTTTTGATCCAGTGCACCTGTTGGTTCATCACATAAGATAATCTCTGCATCGTTCACAATTGCTCTTGCTATAGCTACTCTTTGTTTTTGACCTCCAGACAAATTACGTGCAAAGGAATCTTTTTTATTTTTCAACCCTACTCGTTCAATAGCAGCATCCACTTTTTCCCTTTGTTTTCTCAGTGGCACTTTCGAATAACAAAGGGGAATTTCCACATTTTTCCTAACCGTATATCTCTCAATCAGTGCAAAATCTTGCACTACAAACCCCAAAGTTTGGTTTCTATATTTTGCCAGTTTTGAATCTTTACACGCACATACATCTTCACCATCGAGCAAATAAGTTCCCTTCGATGGCTTTTCCAAACATCCAAGTATATTGAGAAATGTTGATTTTCCGGAACCAGAAGGCCCCATGACCGCAACCATTTCCCCTTTTTGTATTTTTATATTAATATCCTTTAACACTTCAGTAGAAATGCCGCCTTCCTCATATGTCTTATATAGATTTATTAATTCAATCATCTCTTTCGTTGCTCCTTTCCACTTCTGTAACTTCGTCTTTGGCGAATGGATTAGAACAATCCAGTTTCACACCTATTTTTAATTTGCTCTTCTAAGAATCGTCTGAATGGATTGTTTTTTTAAGGTATAAATTGGCGAAATCATAGCACATCCTAACAAAATTGCCTCATACACACAAGTAATCACAAAGTTACCATCTACTCCACGATTTATAATTCCAATAACTATGCTAGCGCCTACATATTGTAGCAAAATTAACATAAAAACTCGCATCATAATATCGCTGCTTCTAGCACCCATCAACATGTGGATTGCAAATTCTCTCTTGTGATCATTGATAAACTCTGTCATGCTTCCCACTATTCCCACAAAGCAAAATACGGTAGATATCACCAAAAACATACCATAAACCACTGCATTATCCTGCGCATCTCTCTTTATACAACTTAACTGATACGAAAAGTCGGTCAGTTCCAAATCAAACAAGCCCAGTTGACTACTTAACTGGCTGATGTAACGCAAACTTTCCTGATTATCTGTAACATAGTAAGTGTTATCAATATACATACAGTAACTCAAAGCCTTTGTTTCATCAAACTCAAACGGAGTAAGTGCATATTCATCCAGGCAAATTAAGGTAGCCGAATGGGAGGGTTCTATAAAGCTTTCTCCCTTTTTTAGAACTCCCACTACCTCATATTCACCATCAAGTACTTCAAATTTATCCCCTACTCTATAATTTTCCCCAACGGAAGCTCCCAAGATAATGTAAGATTTGTCTGTGTTTTTTTGATTCCATTTCTCTGCAAAATTACTATCAAAATTTCCTTTCAGCTGGAAATACTCGATAAATTCCTTTGATACTTTCTTTCTGTTGATACCTCTTTTATGTGAGATTGGAAGCTCCACATTTACTCCTCCTGTGTAATAACGTACGTTGTTAACCTTCAGGTTTTGATCTATTTCCCGTTTCCATATTTTTAATTTTTTTAGTTTTTCTTTATTGTTAAGAATGGCCGAAAACTTCGCATCACTGGTACTATCCTGGAACATGTAGATATTTTCTTGAGCTGTTTTTTTCTGTATTTCCTGCTCTGTTTTCAGATAGGCGCAACTCGTCTGAAACAAATAGAGAAATATTCCCAATCCAACCAGTAATTGTACAAAAATAATGCTATATTTTACCTTCATACTTTTTATGTCATCAATAATGTATCTTAAATTATTCATGTTCAACACCTCTATATTTCTTTCATTGAGTAGACGATCGTTTTTTTTCTCTGCTTTAAGCACATTATCATCACAAAGAAATTCCCCATTATAAAATAAACCACAAGATTTAACAAGAACGATTTCCAAGATAGATTTGTTCCAAACATCGCACTAAAGGTATATGATATATTCCATCTATAATTGATAAGCAATATAACTTTTGTAATCATCATCCCAATAATCTGTGAACTAAGTAGGCAGATGCAATATTGTTTTAACATCCAAGTGTATATTTTTCTCCAGTTTGCCCCTACCATTCTTCGAATTGTTACTTCCTTTTTTCTTCCCTCCATCCAGTTGCTCGTGGCACTAAATGAATGAAGTAAAATCATAAAAAGCATAGCTACGAAAATCATAATCATACTGTCGATATTCGTTCCAAAGCTTGCAAAATATTCCGATTGTGTTGCTTTTTCCAGAGAATATCCATTTTTTTTCATATAGGAATACCAGTCATCATAATTCTCCTCTGTCGTGTCCATAAATCCATAGTTCCATTGCAATTGCTGTATTCCTTCTGCATATAGGTTAATCAAACACTTTGGGCTATACACACTAGATGACTCCAAATCACGATAGGTTCCGATTACTTCATAGGAAACCCCATCATACGAATAATAATAATTCTGATTTCTTTTGTCACATAATTTCAAATAGTCCTCTCTGACTAATGCCGTGTTTGTCTTTTGGATAATATCGCTCTCAGAAAACCAACGACCACTCACCTTCTCAACAGGAATATTTTTAACTTCATTTGCGCTGATTGCACGCAACGAAGAACGAAACATAATTCCGTTCACGATAGAATCGTGCTTTTTCTCTAGTATATCAAGATAGGTACTTACATTTTCGTTGTCCTTATTTTTAATGATACTGTACTCATTTGACAAGATTGGTACCACTTTCTTTGGTTCCTTCTTTTTTTCAACCGCAGAACCACACAAAGTAAAAATAATGGAAACCATAATAAAAACGCCAAATAATAGGCCAGATTTGTGCATAAATTGTCTCATAATTCTCTTCCTTTTATTCAGGAGAAATTCTCTTTTTTAATATACTATTGTTTTCTCCCTCAACATAAAAAAGTCTAGCTCAGAAAATATCCGAACTAGACTCCAATTAATTATTCCTAGTTATAAATCCAACCCCACGTTAACGTAGCATCGTAAAATGGATTATTATACTTCTCTAATGTTGCGCTTCCTTGTCCAGCTTGTTTCTTTGTGTATGATTCAGACCAAACAGTCTCTTTATAATCTCCCTCTTTAATCTTAACCCAACACTGATTAATATATTTTCCTGACTCTACACCATACTGCTTGTCATCCTTCGTAGTTTTATAACCAGAATTAAACCAAGCTACCACACGAAGTTTCACCCCTCCTGTGCTTCTACTTGCAAATGGACTAACTGTCATCGCAGATGCCATACTTCCCGTCACAACAATTCCCGCAAGAGCCAAGGTTGCCATTTTTTTAACTATGTTCTTTTTTTTCATATTTTTCTGCCTTTAATGTAATATTCTGTCATGTCACTTTCTAAGTTGCAACTCCGTCTAAATGACCATCATATTATAAAAAAATACAAATGTCAAGAAATTATTTTGAACCATTTGTGTTTCGCCAACATTCCTGAAACTGTATAACTACCTTTTTGCTTTTTCCATACGAAAAGTACACTATATTTATATTACCCGACTTGACCATTTCCAAATTTCGATTGTATATATAGTGAAGGAGGTCGATAGGAACATGAAACCAAAGTTGAGTACTCAGGAATTTGATGAAGTCTATGGGCGGTATAAAAACATACTATATCGCATTGGATTTACATATTTGAAAAATCCAGAAGATGTGTCGGATTTGTTGCAGGAGGTATTTATCAAGAGACTGTATCATGCACCGGATTTTGCGACGAAGGAGGCATATCAATATGAAAGTTGTATCGAATATAGCCCCAAAGTATCTGAAGCTGGTGAGCTATACGGAATTATGATTTCAGATAAATTATACGCAATTGGTGATTTAAAAGATGTGAAGCTTTATCCAAAGGAAGAAGAGGATGGATTAGATTTTCTCTCCTACTCTTCCGGTAAGGATTATCAAACACCTATTCTAATGCAAATATCCCTTCGCACAGATAAAAATACCACACAAGAATACGAGGACAACGAATTGGGATTTGTCAGCACTCATATGAATATCGATTTGACCAATGATACTTCGGACATGTACGATGCGGAAGTATATGAATTAGGAAATCTTGGTGTAAAAGCAGTGCTTTACACAGTTGAAACAGATGGACCAATCAATTGGGGAAGCGAATCCGGAAGCATTCCTTGTACGAACGCAGTTTTTGTATACAAAGGTGTGGAATATGTATACATGGGCGGTGTTTCACACGATACCATGAAACTATTTTTAAATACATTAGAATAACCAGAATAAAAGAGAGATGGAATTTCCTTTATTTTTCTGATAGAATAAAAAATAACCTATAGTATGGTACATTTGATTACTTTTATGTCACACCAATGGAAAAAGGGGAGGAAATGATTGATGAATACCTATATGGAAGAAGCAAAAAAAGAAGCCTATGCCGGAATCAAGGCTCATGAAGGAGGGCCTTTCGGAGCGGTCATTGTAAAAGCTCATAAGATTGTAGGCCGTGGACATAACCGGGTACTTTTGCGAAAAGACCCAACCTGTCACGGAGAAATGGAAGCCATCCGTGATGCCTGTAAAAACTTAGACACCATTGATTTATCCGGGTGTGAGCTCTACACAACAGCAGAGCCTTGTCCAATGTGCCTTGGCGGTATTCTTTGGTCAAATATAAAAACCGTATATTATGGCTGCAACAGAAAGGACACAGACTCCATCGGTTTTCGTGATGACAATTTTTATGAGTATTTAAACAGAAATACCGCTCTTCTTACCGTAGAAGAATTAGACCGAAAAGAATGTTTAGAATTGTTTGAAGATTACAAAAATGACAATAGCCATTCCAGATACTAATTGGATTACACTTTATGAAAAAGAGGGTGCGAACTGCACCCTCTTAAGTATTATGCAATATTTTCTTTTTTCGTTTCACCAGTCAATCCCTGCATCAACTCATGCACACTGACGATTTCGTGAATTCTTCCTACATTTGCTCCAGCAAACATCAATCCGTTTTCTACATCGCCTTTCACTGCGTTCACTAACGCCTGTGTGATACAATATGGAATATTGGCAGGATCACATTTTGCCAAACACTGATAACATTTTTTCACACAAGTATTGCCCTGCTCTACCTGCTTTAAAAAGTTATTATAAATTGCGCGCCCTGGCATTCCTACCGGACTCTGAATGATTTTTACATCCTCTTCTTTCGCCTGTATGTAGGCATTTTTATAGGCATCGGATGCATCACATTCATAAGTCGCTACAAATCGGCTGGCAATCTGAACTCCATCTGCACCTAACTCCATCATATGTAAAATATCCTCATGGTCAAAGACTCCACCTGCAACGATTACAGGAATCTCTTTGCCCTGTTCTTTTCCAAAACCTTTTACCACATCCAGGATCAATGAAATTTCCTTCTCAAAATCCACTCCATTTTCTACGTCTTCCTTTGAAAATCCCAGATGGCCGCCTGCTTTTGGTCCCTCTACCACTATGAAATCTGCAACATAATCGTATTTTCTCTTCCATTTTTGTAACAGTAGTCTCGCTCCTCTTGCAGATGATACAATTGGCGCAATTTTCGTATCGCTTCCCTGTACCAACTCAGGAAGATCCATAGGAAGCCCAGCTCCGCAAATCACCACATCTGCTCCGGCTTCCACAGCTGTTCTCACATGTTCTCTGTAGTGTTTTAATGCTACCATTACATTTACACCAACTAAACCATTTCCCTGTGCGATTTCCTTTGCCATTGCAATATGTTCTTTGATGGCTTTCTCGTTACAGCCCACTTGATCTTTTTCAAATCCTTCCAGATCATAACCAATCTGTGCAGTAGAAATAATGCCAATGCCACCTTCCTTAGCCACTGCGCCTGCCAACTTTCCTCTGCTGACTCCAACGCCCATTCCGCCTTGTATAATTGGTACCTTTGCCACTTTATTACCGATTCTTAATTCCTTCATTCTATGCTTTCTCCTTTTTCAGAATGCAATCTTTTATTTTTTCTATGTAGTTTTTAAAACCACATATATTGTATTCTAAAACTATTTATGATACAATTTACAAAAACATAGTTTTTGTAACATTTTACTATGAAAGTGTTGTCAGTAGGTATGCTTCGTGCAAGCCCTAAAGGACTAGCTTCGCGTCGCTGGCTTGCTAAGATGCATACCTACTTGACAATCTAACCGTATGAGCAAGTAGCCCTGTTTTTGGGCGGATTGCGAATTTGGGCAGCTGTGTTAACAGCTGACTTTCATATACCATGATGCCTATTTTATAGGATTGCAAAATTACAAAGTCCGAAGCAATCCGTTGGTATCCTACCAGGGTCAAAAGGTATTTTGACAGAAAATCACCAAGAAGAAAGGAGCACATCCATGACACAAAAAGCCAAAATCTATTTAGCGGAAGCTTTAATTCTACTAATGGAGCACACGGAACTATCTGAAATCCGCGTAAAAGACCTGGCAAAAAAAGCCGGTGTGTCCCGTATGACCTACTACCGATACTTTTCGGAAAAAGAAGAAGTACTTACCTTTTATATGTCTTATATTTTTGAAAAATACATGAACACGGTGGAAAAGAAGGAAAATATTGTCTTTCAATCTTACGAACACATTCTTGAAAGTCTGGAATTTTTTTTGCAGTATAAAGACTTTGCACTTTGTCTTCACAAAGCAAAAATGGAATATATCCTTTTAGATACTTTAAACTCCTATATTCGTTCTCAGCCTGCCTTTGACCCGGAAAATGCCACCAGCTCTTTCCCTTTATATTTTTATGCAGGTGCCCTTTACAATACCTATATGCAGTGGATTTTAAGCGATACAAAAACCCCTGCCAAAGAATTAGCCCATATTATTAAACAGACCTGCCTGCTCCTGAGCCACCAAAATAAATGACAGCCGTTCTCTATTTGCTCCCATTACTTGTGACTAGGATGTAGGATTTCAAAGAATTTGTTCTATCCGTATCAGTTGGTATATCTTATTCCATCCATTCCTCTATGACGCAGGTATGCTTCTTCTTATCTTCCCCTTCTGCGTCATAATTAATTCCAACTAATAGAATCTTATCACCATAACCGGATAAGGCTCCCTGGTATCTCTTTTCCTTAATCTGTTTGATGGCGGTATCGGCAGACTGGTTATACTTAAGTTCCACCACCATGGCCGGTCTCCAGCCTGCATTGGCTCTTGGCTTGAATATAAAATCTGCATATCCTTTTCCCGCGGGATGTTCCCGAATAATGTCATAATATGCCGGTGCTGTGAAATATGCCATGGTAAGCACACAGCTCAAAGAATTCTCATCGTTGTAGGTTAAGACCGATGTGTAAGTTTCATGTGCCAGTTCGATAAGTTCTGCCACTCTGTCTGCATTTCCATCAATGGTCTCCAAGAGCAGTTCATCGCATTTGGAAATTGATTTTGCGATTTCACTCCACGATCCGATTTGTAGTGCCGCATCAAAAGCCGTTGCAACTTCATAGTTGGGAATGTATGCACTTTTCCTGTCTGCATCATATCCTAAATAGCCTAGATGAATCAGCGCTGATAAAGCGTCATCTTTGGAGTGAATTTCAGACAGATCATTTTGAAAAGCAAGGGTATTCACTCGAACTTTCCCGCCTGCAAGCATTTTCAGAATATCATCTTTCAATCCTGCGTAATTCAGTGTGATAAAAGTGTTGATAGACGCAAAAGATGAGGTATTTCGCCAGAAGGAATCATAATCCTGATCTATCATAGATTGCACTACCGAATTAGGATTATACATATGTTTTCCATCGAGCAGATATCCATTGTACCAAGCCTTTGTGGTATCAAAATCCATATCATGCTCTTTACATAGATCTCTTACTTCCTCTTCTGTAAATCCATAATACTCTGTGATTGGCTTTGATTTCAGCATGGTATATTCCCTAAAATTGTTCAGTGCGGATTCGTCCTTAATCTTCTTAATCGGCAAAATACCTGTAATATAAGCCAATGCTAAAAATGATTTTGATTCTTCTGACTTAAACAGAGAATGAAGGAACTGCAGATATTTGTGCACTAATTCTTTATCATTGCTGTTTCTGATGACACAATCCCATTCATCAATGATGATGACGAAGGGAATATTGTTTTTTTGATAAATTGACATTAACACATAACTGATATTTTCCTGATAATCCAATTCATCGCCAAAATCTTTTTTTAAATCTTTATAAATATATTCCACAATCTTCTCCACAATATTATCTTTATAGTAATCCCAAAACGAGGATACATCTATGTGAATCACGTTATATTTGTTCATATACTTTTTAAAATCACTACATTTGGCAATCTTGGTATCTTCAAAAAGATTGGTAGAATCGCATCCCATACTGTAATAAGCATCGATCATTCCCGCCGCATGGGATTTCCCAAAACGTCTGGCATGGCTTAGTGCGATGCAGTTTTTCGGAGTTCCAATGGATTCATTTAGATACTCCAACAATCCCGTTTTATCGATATAAATTTTATAATTTCTGTCTTTTGTAAAACTTCCATTACTTGGATTAAAATATACGCCCATACTTTGTATCACCTCATTATTTATTGTCCTTTTCTATAAAAGAATACGCTATACTTCTAGTATAGCGTATTCTTAGTCAAATTACAAAATTTAATTATAGCATCTTAATAGTTACAGTTCACACACCTGTGAACTGTAACAGTCTTCCAATTATGCTGCATATGCCCAGCATAACGATATTCATCAATACCACACTGGCACCGGAAGGTAACTCATAACAGTAGGATGTGATCATTCCTGCCATAAAGCAGAAAATGGATAACAGGGCTGCCATCACTACCACCCAGTGAAATTGTTTACAGATACGCATAGCGGATATGGACGGAAAAATAATCAGGCTGGAGATCAATAAGGTTCCCATCAGGCGCATTCCCAGCACAATGGTAATGGCGGTAAGCAAGGCGATTACGATATTATAGAACTGAGTTCGAATTCCGGTTGCTCTGGCAAAATTCTCGTCAAATGTAAGTGCGAAAATTCGATGGTAAAACAATACATAAATGCCGATCACCACCAAAGATACCACGATACACAAAATCTCATCGGTCTTGCTGATCGCCAAAATACTTCCAAATAAATAATTGGATAAATCCGTGTTAGTTCCGTTCACAGAGGTGACGATCACACCGATGGCAAGAGAGCCACTGGATATTAATGCAATGGCAGAATCTCCATTTATTGCACTGTTTCCACTAATACGCAACAACAGAAAGGCTGCCAGCATCACCACTGGAATTGCAACATATAAGGGTTGCATTTGGAATGCACTGGCAACTGCCAATGCCCCAAACCCAACATGGGACAACCCATCTCCAATCATGGAAAACTTTTTTAGAACAAGGGTAACACCCAATAATGCTGCGCATAGTGATACAAAACCGCCTACTACAATTGCACGAACCATAAATCCATAAGAAAACATTTCCTGTAATACTTCCAGCATCCCTATCCCTCCATTTCCAAAAAGTGCTGACCGATCGCACTATTTTCATACTCTTTTGTAGTGCCAAAAAACAACTGTTCTTTTCCCAAGTGAAGGATATGTGTGGCATGCTCCATAGACACTTTTGTATCATGAGAGACCATAATGATGGTAATCTTTTGCTCTCGATTGATCTTTAAGATCAGATCATACATTTCTTTTGTCACCAAAGGATCCAGCCCAGTCACAGGCTCATCCAAAACCAACAATTTAGAGGTTGCACACAGAGCTCTTGCCAACATCACTCTCTGCTGCTGTCCACCTGACAAATCTGCAAAATTTCGTTTACTTAAATCCCAGATTCCCATCCATTCCATTTTTTCACGAACAATTTTTTTATCAATTTTTCGATAGAATGGACAAAATCCCAACTGATTCAAACGACCGGACAATACAATCTCATAAACACTGGCAGGAAAATTTTTCTGGGAAGGGAGCCGTTGTGGCAAATAGCCAATCTCTTTTTGAACCAGACCATCTCCCAATGTAATTTCTCCATCCTGCAATGACTTCAGTTTCAATAACCCTTTTAGAAGTGTACTCTTTCCTGAACCATTCTCACCTACTATACAAAGGTAATCTCCAGCAGAAACCTGAAAATTCACATTCTGAAGCATAATCTGCCCTTCGTATCCCATACTCACATTCTTACACTGCAATAAGGACACACCTGCCACCTCCTTTTTATTCTAGACCAAGCGCTTTTCTTAAGGTATTTGCATTTTCCTTCATAAGATCTACATATCCTACACCATCTTGGAAATCATCCTTTGTGATATTGTGGCATGGATAATATACCATCTTTTCTATTCCCGTGCTTTCGCAGATCGTATCTGCAATCTTTCCATTGGATAATTCCATATACAACACAACTGGAACCTGTTCTTCTTTCACTTTATCTACCAAAAATGCTATGGTCGCAGCACTGGACTCTGTCTCTTCTGAACATCCCGGAAATGCTGCATAATATTCTAACCCATATTCTTCCGTAAAATATCGAATTGGAAAACGGTCTCCTACGATCAACGTATGATATTTTGCCTTAGATACAATATCCTGAAATTCCTGATCCAATTCTTCTAACTGCTGGACATAGGCATCTCCCCGACTTTTATACATCTTTTGATGTTCTGCATCTACTTCTCCAAACACTTCTATCATTTTATTCACCAACAGAATGGCATTTTTCGGAGTTGTCCACACATGTTCATCATATTCCACTTCCCCTTCGCCATCTTCATGCTCATGTGCGTCTTCATGCTCATGCTCTACTTCCATTCCCTCTACAATTTCTTCTTCCAAAGGTTCCACCAGATCAATGCACTTTATTACTTGTACTTTTTCTGTATCAAGGTCTGCAAGAATTTCGTCCACCCATGTTTCCGACTCTCCACCTACATAAATAAACACATCACATTGCTGGATTGCAATAATATCCTGAGGTGTTGGTTCATAGGAGTGACTTTCCGATGCAGGTGGCAGCAACATCTTCACATCACCGTAACTACCTGCTACATTCTTTGCAAAGTCATATGGAGCAAAAATTGTACTAACAACCTTTAATGAAGCCTCTTTGTATTCCACATCTGACTTTTCTGCTGACTTTTTCCCTGTGCATGATGTGAGCAACACCATAGCAAGACACAACACTCCTAAAATACTACCTATTTTCTTTAACATCTCAACAACCTCTACTTTCCTGTTACGCTTCGCTTCTCCCTACTTGTTACAGTTTCCACAGGTTCCAAACAAGACACATCGACTGACATCAATTTGAAATTCCTCTTGGGCCTTCAATAGTCCCTGTACTTCTTTTGTCTTCTCTTCCTGTAAATGAAAAAGTTTTCCACAACTTTCACACTGCATGTGAAAGTGATGACTACATCTCTCTCCATCCAACAATTGATATACAAATTGTCTGGAATTCCCAGTATTGGAACGCTTTACCACCCCTTCTTCTACTAACTGCTTTATCAGGCGATATACGGTACTTTTCCCGGGCGTATGTTCTCCCTGTAAATTGAGTATAATCTGGTCAATGGTATAATGTTCTTCTTTATGTTCTCTTAGAAAATCCAAAAGCTGTTTCTTTTGCTCTGTTTGATATGTTTTTTTTCCTTTATCCAATACCATCAACCTCCATTTTATTGTTTATAAAGATTTAGGGACACTCCATTCTCAAATTCCGCTTAACAAATTGAGAGTTACTCTCAAATTTCAAAGATAAAGATAACATAAAAAAAAGGACTTGTAAAGCCCTTTCTTTTGTAATTATGTTTTTGTAATATAGTACACAAACCGATCCAGTCCATCCATAGCAGTTCCTATCTTTCTCTCATAGGACAGTTTTCTGTCTTTCCCATACAAAACTCCATCCAACCGTTCATAAAAAGGAATAGAAAGACGGGGATCGTCACTTCCCCCTTTCCCAATTTCTCCATAAATCATTCGAAAGGAAAGGTTCTCTGCTTTTTCCACCCGTTCCATTTGCTCCAACAGATATTGAAACATAACAGTTGCAAGTCCTCTCCTTCGATAGTTCTTTGCCACATATATCTGCTCTAAATGTACGGTGTTTGCGCTTTGCCCGGCTATTAAATCATCCTTAAGTGCATAATGGGCGTAAAGATTGGCAATCCTTTTTTCTTTGCAATCATAGCAAACTATATTGATCTGCCCTTCTGTGCTACATTCTACCCGAATTCGTATCTGCTTTCTTTCGTTTTTTCCCACAGGTTCCATTTGCTTTTTCACTTCCGGAACAACCTGAAGCTTTTTTGGGGGTTTCTTAAAAAAGATCAGTACGATCCCCACACCTACACAAACCATTAGAACAATTGCTTTTTCCACAATGCATCCTCTCTCGTTTCCTGTTTATCCACATTTTTATTAGGATTAGGGTGTCAAAAGGTCACTTTTTACAATTGCCCAATCAAATATAGGCATTTGACACCCTAATCCTTATAGGGAAATGGAATACTGTGCCATTAAGCGAACCAATTCATTTTTTAATTCCGGTTGTTCCGATACGATACAATGCATCTTTTCAAAATATCGATCTTTCGTTCTGGCATTCTCATCCATCTTATCTATCAGTCTTTGTTTCCGCGCTTCCAGACTTTCTCTCATCTCTTGAAATTCGCTGCTATTTAAAAGTACGGATAATTGATGCAGCCATATCTCATTATCTTTCACTCCATGAAATTCTAATATGTCCAACACTTTGTCTCGATAGTGGGTCAGTCGGCCCGTATTGCTCTCGTAGGTTTTTTCTGCCTGCATTGCTTTGTTATATTCTTTCATAAGATATTCCAGTTCCATGGCGTTATGAACCTGGTATTTGCTATAACTGTAATCTAACGCACTTTTTGTATTGATATACTTAATCTTAACTTTATTATTAAGATAAATCGCTCGATTCAGCTTCTGTTCTAATTGCTTATGTTCGTAACGATTTCGATAGGATTCATAGAAGATATAAGCTGTCACTACTGCTGCCATTAAAACTGTCAACACAAAGGGCACTGTCATATTCTTACCTAATCCTTGCATCAATACCCAATAAAAGAGAAATAAACTAATTACGATCATTCCTGTCCCGATCATAAGTTGTTTTAACTCCCGTTGTCTTTCCGGAATATGCTCATAATCATATAACAGAGCAGCTTTTTCTGCTCTAATCTGTCGTAGATCATTCTCCACCTTTTTTTGATATGCTTCCTGTTCCCGCATATTCTTACAGTCTTCCAAAACAGTTCCTTCAAACTGACGAATCCCTCTAAAACAAGGATTCGCAATGGAGATTTCTCTCTTTTGATATTTTTCCCGCTCTTTTGTTAATTCTAGAATTTTGCTTGCAGCATCATTTAATAATTTTCGTTCTTCCTCTGGCATGCGCTCTACTTTCTGTATATCAGATAAATACTCACTTACTGCCTGGTACTCAATCTTTGCATGTTCCGTCACTCTATTAATTTCGGAAACCTGTTCACAATGATCCGTAAGCATCTGCAAACATTCCTCTTTCGTATGCTGAACATTCTCTGACAATTCCATGATTTTCTCATCATGTTCTTCTTCCAAATTTAAATCCGGCTTATAATCTTCTAATTCCAGTTCTTTCGTCTCTTCTCTTAACTGGGCTTCTTTTTTTTGTACCGCTCTTTCTATCCCAAGCTCCAGCACATCATCTGAAAACCCTTCGGTCTTTCCCTTCTTCTCTTTCCTTTTGAGAAAGCTAACTATACTCATCCCTGCTCCATTCCATGCTTATACTTCTGCTTCCAGCCAAAGATCATCGTATCAATTGCATAATAATAATCCCCAACTTTTCCTGCTTTTTTTAGTTCCGGTAACTCCAGTATCTTTTTGTACTGCGGCGTATTCTCTGCATCTTCTAAGATCGCATCTAACTCCTGGGTGTATTCCAGCATTTTTTCCTCAGATAAATCGTAATCCAGCACACCATGCATAAACTCTTTCTCTTTTTTCTGCAGCTTCAACAAATAAAAATATTCCCGCAGACTTTCCTCGTTCTCGTTTAAAGAATATGCCTGTAAAAATTCTCTCTGAGCCTGTTCAAACAACTTCATCTTTACATGAATGACCGCCATATTATGCAACACATTTCCATAATCTTTTGCACTTAGCTCTTGGGCCTGTTCGCTGCTGATCACTGCACGGTATCCTTTCAACGCCTGATCATAATCCTGATACCTAAGCCTCATATCAGCTTTCAGCTTTTGACGATTGATCAGAGGCATATCATTAATCTGATCTACCGTTTTTATAAAACTTTCAATTTCCAGTTTGGTAAAATAATCGGTAGCACACAGAATACTCACCGTAATATCTTTGATATCCTGGCTTCTATTCTTGATATCCATCCACTTTTCTGCCAAATCCGGTCTCTTTAACTCCATATCTACCCACTGAAAAAACTTTTGATCAAAAGTTTCCATGGTCACAGCATTAATATTATGATATAAATAATATCCCAACTCTTCAAGGGAATATACATTGGTATTGGTTAACGAAAAACAATATGGCTCACGTGCTAACACTCCTGCACATAATATAAATTTTCCCATATTTCTTCCCCTTTTCCTCTTTCTCTATCCATTGTGAATCACTATACTTCATTTTTCTTCTGATGGGAGCAAATCTGAATCTCCTTTTCCCATACGCGATTTGACGACGGAATCATCTCTCCAAACCCCCTGTCATTGACGCGCACAATACAAGTATTCACATCCAGAAAATCTATAGTCATCTCCACTCTGGTTTTTCGATTCATGTTCCACAAACCATCTAATGAAATAAAATGATGTTCCGTCTGCTGTTCTGTTACATGTTCAAAAATCAATTCGATTTCTATCTCTTCATCCGGAATAAAACTAACTGTAGTTGCGGCATTATACCATGCGGTACCTGCCTCCACCAACACACACTCCTGTTCCACTCCATTGGCAAACAGCGGCATAGAGATATTCACTGAAATCATTTCTTCTCCAAGATATAAGTATTCCTTTAATTTTCCTTCTCCAACACTTTCCCTTGCGGCATATCCTGCCCCTTTGGCATACAGGTTCTGGCCTGCAAACACTCTTCTGCCAATACACATTTTCTTCAATGCATCTTTGTACCAATTTCCCTGAAATCCTTTTCCTGTCACATATATGGTAGAAACGATCTGTTTATGTAATGCATTCTGGGACAAACTTTCAAACAAGTAAGCAGCATTTTCCATATTCGATTCATCCAACAACATCTGATATGGAAGAATTTCCGAAAAGTCTCTCTTTTTTAATAGGACCGTATGTGGATCCGTTCGTCGATTTACGGAAATCTGATAATACTTCAATCCAACCTCATCAAAGTCAAACAATACCATATCACTTACCTTAAGTTCTTTTGGTTGGTTCATAGCATAATTTACAAAACACTGTTCATGACTCTGAACATTTGCACGAACCTTGCTAATTCCAAGATTTTGAAGTGCTGTATAAATCCGCTGTATCAACAGCATGTTCTTCTCCCGAACGGTAACTACCAGACTTCGTATGGTATTGTTGGGATGTTCCATTTTCAACAATCCAAGTAACCGTTTGAAGTACTTCTCCATCAGGAACTCCGGCTCGTACTCTCTTCCATCGATCAACACCTTGTCATGTCTGGAAGCTTTATCCAACAATCCCTTGATTAAGATTCCGTTCTCCTCCCGGTTCCACTCATAAGCCTCTTCCCCGTAAGTCCAATCCCCAGTCTCTCTTTTGTAAAACAAAACAGTAGGAATCATGTATTTGTCAATATCGCCATTGACCCCAATTGATTCAGGTTCAAAAGTAACCGCATTGAAGCAGGTAATCTGCGACACATCCTCGCACAAATCTACACCCACCAGCAGTGTTCTTTCTTCTGACATATCATTTGACATATCCTTTCATCCTTTCATCCTTTCCGTCCTATTCTAACATTCGAAATGCATGGTCAAATGCATATTCTGTCTTCTCATAATTTCTCAATAATGTAAGTAACGTCTCTTCGTCTTTCATTTCTCTTGCAACAAGCATCGTATTGATATGCCCAAACGTATCCTCCTCTGCATCAGTAAACTCCGCATCTCCACGGACCGTTATGCTCTCTGTAATAATCGGCTCACTCTTTTCTGAGGTTTCCTCGATATAGTACTGCATAGTCTCATTATAGAACAACATAAATGGGTACACAAATATTCCTTCATATACATTGGTAAGGTGAAGGGTTTCAAATTTTTCACTCATTTCTTCATCCTCTACAAAGTAATGCAAAATCACATTGTGACTTGGATCGGTCTTGTATTCGATAAATTTCATATTCTCTAATCCACCCGGGAATTTTATGGACCTTGTGAATTCTTTAAAAAATGGGAATATTACCCCATTTTCAATAGATTCCTCTACTTTTCCTTTTATAAACTCCGTCATTTCCTTATTCCAGGAAGGAAGGGTACTATAATATTTTAACAGAGCATAAGTTGCTGTTTTGTTCTCTTCGATCTGCAATTCTTTCTTTACAATATCAAAGAATTTGGTATCCACCACCCGATCTCTTACTAAATACTTGTAAGAATAATAACTGATAAAGGCTTTTACTAAGGTACGATTTCTTCCGGCCTTGTAGAAATTGTAGAACACTGCCATGGCGTCCTGTACATAGCTTTCCGCAAATAAAATCTGCCCAAGCAAACGTTCTTCTAAATCAACCGTATCTAACTCATACTCTTTGGCTTCTCTCCAAACCAAGAACATATTCTTGGTCGTTCCAAGATAATATCGTACCAGATACTTTAAAATATTCTCATCATATTTTCCCGCATGAAAAACAAAGAAACTCATCTTTGCCAGCAATGGATCTTCGATTTCCATTCCTTTTTTCTTGATCATCTTCGAGCAAAGTGCACGCAAACGCTTAACCGACACTCCCTCAAAACTATATTCCTTAATCTGTTCATATGCAAGGTCATACAGTCCTCTTATGATACAATATTCTGTAATCAAATTCCGTTCGGAACGCTTCATACCATGAATATCCACTTCTAAAAGCAACGCTTCCAAAGCTTCGCCCTCGTAATTATCATAATAATTCTGTATGAGTCTCATGAGCCATTTTTTTCGATATTCGGGCTTCAACCATTCGTTGTCCATATAACGCTGTAACTGTACAATAGAAATTTCCCGTTTATGAAAATACTCCATCTTTTCATAGATAAACAGACAGATCATCTTATTTCCCGGACAATGATTAAAACAAGCTTCTGCAAGCTGGGTTCTTCTCATAAGTTTTTCTATACTCCATTTAATAGAGCTCTCATATCTTCTTCCAGCCCGGTCTACCAGTAATACCTTAGCATTTTCTGTATAGATATCCACATAGGCAGCCCCATCTTTTCCAAAAGGCACATACACCTCTTCCGGACACTCTTTGTGTAATACGATGACACCTTCCATCTCTTTATGTTCACAGTGTACTCTATGCTTAAATAACACTTTAGGAAGGTCTTTTGCCACAGAAGACGTAATGTTGTATTCCTGAATGTATTTTCGATACAACACTGCCATATGCTGATTAATCTTTCCTTTTTGTAACTGTGACAATACATATGCCTTAATCTGGTCTTCGTACAACGGATACACTTCCGGAAGCTCTTCCTGATGAGACACGATATTGGCAAAAAGAAATGCCTTCTTCTTCTCAAGCAGATTGGTATTGTAGGAGAAATACATATATACTTCCTGTGGAAGCAATCCCTTGTAATTCTCATCAATGGAATACATATAGTATTCATATAACTGTGTCATTCTTAATTGTGCTTCCACGCCTTCTTCATACCACGCAAAACAACTATTATCTGACACATCACACTTGATCAAAATACTGCAAATTGCAGCAAGCACGTCTTTTAGCTTGTATTTTTCATAAAACGCTACCAGGTTTGACATGATTACACGATTGTAACCTTTCTCCCGTTCTGCCAAATATGCATACTGTATAGCAAGTCCCTCAGAAAACAGCCACTGTTTCACACCCATATTCACAGCCTGTATCATACAAGGTGTCAATTCACTCAACAAAGTCGGGTCCTGCTCCAGTACATTACAAATTTCATAATACAAAACCGGACTTGTGCATCCCAATTCAAACTGTTCCTGTATCAAACGTATCTTTTCTTTTGGGTCCTGCTCATACTTCTCATCTAAGAATAATAAGAACCATAAAATCTGCCATGCATCTTTTTTCTGTTTATAGCAATCCTTAATCTCAATCAATGCCTGCTGCAGATCATACTCTTTTCTGCTAAACAAGGCTTTCAAATATAAATATCCACAATAATCCACAATCGTATTCTTTTTTAGCAAGTGTTTTTCTTCTTCTAACGAATTCAGAATTTCCTGAGCCTTGGCATTCTGCCCCTCCACCATATACAAATGCATCTGGTAAAGATCCAAACGCCTGCTATAACCTAACTCGCCTAAGTTTCTCTTAACTGCCAACATTCCCTCAAGCTTTGTAAGTGTATTCCGCATCTCCATTGTATATTCACTTACTGCAATTCGATTGCTTCTAAAATTAATATAACTATTTACGATTATGATTTCACACTTTCGAATCTTCGCTTCCTCATAATCCCGTTCCATTCTCTTAACGACCTTCTCTATCTGAAATTGCAAAGTAACTTCCTGATACATGGTCCTTAGAACTACAACCGCATAGTTTTTTCCCGCTCTTAACTTTTCATTTTTGACTTCGAAAAACACTTCACAGGTACTACCAATAAAGTCAATGGCCTGTAATCTACTTTTCTCTATCTGTAGAAAATCCGAATCGCTTAAAATCTCTACATCTAAGTATCCCCAGTTATCTTTTTCAACTACAATCTTACCCGATACATCTTCTCTCTTGACCTGATACGTGTATTCGGTTTGCGCTACTGCGATTTTCGTGTAGTCTTTCTTCTGAATACTAATCAAAAATTCTTCTAATGCCTGCTCGTAATTCTCTCCTGCAATCAATCCCTCATACAAGCTGCATAAATCCGTATCTTTTTTCAGAAAAATATCTTTAAAATCTTGAGTCCGGAAGATTGAAACAGCATTTGACCAATCCAGCTTTGCTAAATTTGTAAAATGGAACAAATCTCTCACTTCTCCAAAAGAGGCCTCAATACACTTTTCAATTACATTAATCTCAAAAAGGAGTTCCATCTCCCCACATGAGCTCACAATACTGATTGCACCTTTCACAGTGTCTTTCCCCCGGATGTCTTCTGCATGAAAGGTATACTCAATCGTAGCTTCCGACCCTGTAAAGGAAGTCTGTTCTAAGCACAACAAATGAGAGGAGGAATACAAAAGACCTTTCATATATCTCCCCTCAAGGTTCCCAATCACAAACACACCCTTTGCCGCATGTCCTGTCTCTACTTCTATTTCAAGCTTCTTTTTCGAACATAACAGTTTAGGCAATTCATATTCAAAATGTTCTCTTGATAACTGTGTAATCTTTTCTTTCAATTTCTCCACCTGCAAAATCTAGAATGGCATTCGTTACGATGTTACAGTTCACAAGTATGTGAACTGTAACGGATTTTGGCAATGCTGCGCATGAAAAATTGCCCAAATCTGCACACGGTAGACTTTCATACGGTATTTTCGGTTCCGAAAATACCCACCTGTGAACAGTAACGACAGACATACTTTTTGAAACATGTCCACTTTGCAACACTTTCATA
>JBGVLO010000247.1:0-1638 GCA_045124315.1 Lachnospiraceae bacterium | reverse complement strand
GAACGTAAATATAGCGTATATTCTTGCTCGCAATTTAAATTCAAGTGTGATGGTCCGAAACTAATATGAAATGTTTTCAAACTGCGACAGCCTGGATTAATTTTAGTAAGGAGTGATCGGTATGAAATTCTTACAAAAATTAGGAAAAGCGTTAATGTTACCTGTGGCATGTTTGCCACTATGTGGTCTTTTGATGGGTATTGGTTATCTTCTTTGTCCTGCCACTATGCAGGGTGGTGAAATAACAGGTACCGTTCCGTTGATTGGATTGTTTCTCGTAAAAGCAGGTGGAGCACTGATTGACAATATGGCAATTCTATTCGTAATCGGTGTAGGTGTTGGTATGTCGGAGGACAATGATGGTACAGGCGGTGTAGCTGCATTAGCATCCTGGTTAATGATAACCACATTGTTAAGTACAGGATTTGTTACAACCATTATGCCAAGTGTAGCAGAAAATCAAAATGCAACGATTGCATTTGACAAGATTGCCAATCCATTTATTGGTATTCTTGCCGGTGTTATTGGTTCTTCCTGTTTTAACAAATTTAAAAGTACAAAATTACCGGATTGGTTATCCTTCTTTAGTGGAAAACGTTGTGTAGCAATTATTGCTGGTGTTGTTTCTATTTTGGTATCCGTAGTGCTTCTCTTTGTTTGGCCATTGATTTTTGGAGCATTGATTTCGTTAGGCAAGGGAATCGCAGGAATGGGAGCAGTTGGAGCAGGTATTTATGCATTCTTGAACCGTTTGTTAATTCCTACTGGATTGCACCATGCACTAAATAATGTATTCTGGTTTGATACCATTGGTCTTGGAGATTTAGGACACTTCTGGGCTGGAGAAACTTCTGCAGATGTAACTTGGGATTTAGGTATGTATATGTCTGGTTTCTTCCCTTGTATGATGTTTGGTATTCCAGGTGCAGCATTGGCAATGATTCAATGTGCAAAACCAAAGAAGAAAAAAGTGGCTATTGGTCTTATAGCTTCTGCAGCCGTTTGTTCCTTCGTCTGTGGTGTTACAGAACCATTTGAGTTTGGATTTATGTTCCTTGCTCCAGTGTTGTATTTAATCTATGCATTGTTATATGGTATTTTTACCGTAATAACCGTATTAGTTGGTTTCCGTGCAGGCTTCTGTTTCTCAGCCGGTGCTACAGACCTTCTTTTCTCAGCATCTCTTCCAGCAGCACAAAATACCTGGATGATTATTCCTTTAGGAATTGCAGCATTTATTGTATTCTATGTAGTATTCCGTGTTGCGATTACGAAGTTTAACTTAAAAACACCAGGTAGAGAAGATGATGCAGAAGAGGAGAAAAAAGTAGTTCTTGCAAACAATAACTATACAGAAGTTGCTTCTATTATTTTGGAAGGTCTTGGTGGCAAAGACAATATTACCAGTATTGACAACTGTATCACAAGACTTCGCCTTGAAATAAAAGATAATACGCTTGTGGATGAGAAGAAAATCAAATCCGCAGGTGTGTCAGGAGTAATCCGACCTGGAAAAACTTCAGTACAAGTTGTGATAGGAACGAAAGTTCAGTTCGTGGCAGATGAATTTAAAAAATTGTGTAAATAATAAAGATAGGTAAATTCCTAGTTAAATGTGGGCACTGCCCTTGGCTAAAG
>JBGVLO010000246.1:0-3251 GCA_045124315.1 Lachnospiraceae bacterium | reverse complement strand
GCCAATACCTTTTTCCCCTGATGCTTTATTGCCTCCAGTTTCATTCAATAGGCAAATGCTTTCTCACTGGGCTTTAAATTCTCCCGATGCAGATTCGAATCCACCATCGCCACAACTGCCTGGTCATCATCAAGCTCTCTTATGACAACAGGAACCTCTGTTTCCCCAGCCCATAGAGCTGCTTCCTTTCTTCGGTGTCCCGATATGACCTCATATCCATCTCCATAAGGATTCGTCCTAACCAGAAGTGGCACAAGCACACCTTCCTTTTCAATACTTCTCATCAGCTCGCATAATTCCGTATTGGTCTCCACCTTAAACGGGTGATTCCTAAAACTATGCAATTCGCTGATAGATACATTCTTAATCGTTTCCACACAATCGCTCCTTTCATCGTAAACGCACCATAGTGGGTATATTGACAACAAGAGCAACCGTTTTTAACTCGGTTGCTCTTGTTTGCTCTTTCTGCAATTATCCGGAAGCTTCGGTGACCAAGGTAACAAGTCTTCTAAAAAGCTTCGGTCTGTACCATCCATGTGCTTTGGTATCTCGGTTAGCAAATATTCAAAATAATCATACGGTTTCAGATTGTTCGCTTTTGCTGTTTCGGAAAGGCTGTACACAATGGCACTTGCCTCAGCTCCTGCAATCGTATCGATCATCACCCAGTTTTTCTTTCCTACGCAGAAACTTCGAATGGATTGTTCTGCGGCATTGTTATCCATTGGAACCTCTCCATCTTCAAGAAATACTCTTAGGTATTTTTCCTGATTTATGGAATAGGAGAAGCCGTTATGGGTCTTACCTTTTGCTGTTACTTTACTGATATTTTCTTTTACCCACGCAAAATAAGCATCAACCAGTGGCTTTACAGTCAGCTGACGATGTTTCAGACGTTCCTCAGAAGTCATATCTGCAAGTTTATTCTCTTCTCGGTAGATTGCCTGGATCTGCTTTAACGCAAGATATGCCAGTGCGTCTTTTCGATTAGCCTTTGGCAAAGCTTTTACAGCTTCATCAAATCTGCGTCTCGCATGTGCCCAGCATCCCGCAACCTTCAGGTCCTCACGTTCTTTTTCTAACGTGTGATAGACCTCATATCCATCCGTGACACACACACCTTGAAAATCTTTCAAAAACTTTCGGGGATGACTGGTATTTCTGGATGGCTGGTAATCGTACAGAACAATCGCTTTATCCTGATACATTTTTCCTGTACGATATACCCACATATAGTGCGTAGAGCCTTCTGTACGATTTTCTTTTGTAACACGGACAGGAGTCTCATCAGCCTGCAGTACATGATACTCGTAGATCTTTTCGTGCAGGTAATCATATAAAAGAGAAAGATACCGCTCGGTACAAAGAATCGTCCAGTGTGCCATTTCTCTTCTTGTAATCTCCACACCATATCTGGCAAATTCCTGTTCCTGACGGTACAATGGAACTGCATTCACATACTTTGCATTCAGTACCGCAGCCAAAAGGGATGGAGAGACCAGGCTGTTGCGCAATAAATATCCCGGATGTTTCGCTTTTTTGAAGTGATTATCCTTTTTGGATTTATATACGCCAACATGATGTTCCTCGATCTCTACCTTTGCCGGTGTAAACTTATAGCGGTTGTATACTTCATCTTCCAGCTGATACCAACCATTTTCGCCAAATTCTGCGATCAGTTCTTCATCGGTCATCATATGATGTACCGGAATAACTGGAAGATCCTGTATCAGACTTGCCCGTTTTCCTTTTGCTTTCTTTGGTCTTGGTTTGATCGGTTCATCTTCATCATATTCCGTGATTGCAGCAACAGCCTCAGCTTCATTGAAGAATACGATCTTTCCGTCAACCTCGATGAAAGCCATTTGGTTGTTATCAGCCTCAAGTTTTTCCGATGATCTTCCAAAACGTTTTTGGTTCAATACTGCAACCTGTTCTAACAGAAGCTGCAACTTCGTATCAATTTCTTTCAGCTGTGACTGCTGTACAAGAAACAATTGAACCAGTGTTTTCTTGTCAAAGCTATTCAGTTGTTCTTCTGTATATTCCAGTGCCATATTGAATCTTCCTTTCTTTTCTTTATTCAATTATAGCAGATATCCTGTATTTATGCGAATGCTGCATTCTTTGGCATTCGTCAAATTGCCATGGGCTACAAAGCTTTATAAGATTCGAAATGAGATCATTATGACAAGGTATCATAATTCGTAGAAATGCCAGAAACGAGCCGTTACAGCCCCTAATATAACACAGTGTGAGTATTAGAAAAAGCTGTTGTTCCCATGGACATTGGATATTATTAGGAAAAAATATTCTCTGTTTTGCACAAAAAGTTATTCCATGTATTCTGGAAGAGAAACTGACCGAACTGACTTTTTAGGTGCAATGGTCAATCCCTCCATAAGCCAACGAAACTGTTGTGGTGTAAGTGCACGCACTTCACTTTCTGAACGTGGCCATTGGAAATTACCCTGTTCCAAGCGCTTATATAAAAGAAGATATCCATCAGATTCCCAGACCAATCCTTTGATGCGATCCGTTCTTCTTCCACAGAATAAGTAGATGGTGTCTGGTGAGAAATGAGGATTACTCATTTTAGATTTTACAAGAGAAGCTAACCGATCAATCCCAGACCGTAAATCGGTGTAGCCGGTGACAATATAAACGTTTTTGAAACAGGTTGCATCGTTAAGCATTGGAAACCACTCGGAGCACCATTTTTAGAAGTTCCGGACTGGTAGTTTCTGTTACATGTATAGAAATGCCATTCACTGATACATCCAATCCAGATATATTAGGTGCAACCGCTTTCTGTCCAAGCAATTCCTGAGAAACATGAACAACCTGTTGCTGTATACTTTCGACAGGAAGTGTCTCAATACAGGCTTTCCTGACTTCGTTTAGCCGATAGTAGTAGTTTGCGGGTGTAACATCATGTTCCAGACACCATTGTTTGACAGTCATTCCATGTGGTCTGCTGTTGCATTCCTGAACCATAACCGCCCATTCCTGTAACCTGTAGTTTCTTGCAACTACAGATGTTTCTTGTTTCATATACTAGCCTCCTGACTGTTGTCAAAAAACTATAGCCTATACTTTTTTGACAATTTTTAAGCAACTTTATTATCTCAAAAAAGTATAGGCTAGTCTATGTACTCACTGTGGAGCGTTTACTATGCACCTGCGCAGTATGATTATGCACTACATTTGTTTTATGGAGATGGAATTGAAAGAGATATATTTAAAGC
>JBGVLO010000245.1:0-6789 GCA_045124315.1 Lachnospiraceae bacterium | reverse complement strand
CCCAAACCGTTTTCTTGTTTCCATTCTTGCTCTTTGTGCCATCTGTTCTAAATAAGGTTCCGCTGCCGGCGAAAGCAATGCCTTAAAGTCTTCTACGGAACATATTTCATGCTGCAAAGCTGCTTCCACATCTTTTGCAGTATATGTTTCATACTCGTAAGAATCCATTTGTGAAATTACCTTTTCACAAATATCTGACTGTATCTGCTCCATTCCTTCCATATATTTCATATGATTAGTACGGGTGGTTGGGTCAGTTTCTAACCTGTGTTTTTTCTCTAATGCTTCCTTCGAAAGATATTTCGAATCCACAAAAAATTGATTTTCCATGTTTCCTCCATTACGATACTCTCATACATCAAAAAACCCAATTTAAAAATTTGTTTATATAACGATGTTAAGGGCAAAGGATGTTTTGCCCCCTTGATTCCTTCAAGTTTCTATCCAATTTGTTCACCTACTCATCTCTTAAAAATCCAGTCAACGGATCAGAGGCTGCTGCACCGCGGACAAGTACTCTGCCAAGCCCGGATAAATAGGCCTGTCTTCCTGCTTCAATGGCTTTACGGAAGGCGGATGCCATAAGAGGCAAATTCCCTGCGGTAGCCAATGCGGTATTCGCCATAATGGCTGCCGCACCCATTTCCATGGCTTCACAAGCCTGGGATGGTGCACCGATTCCTGCATCTACGATAATTGGCAAATCAATTTCATCTATTAATATCTGAATAAATTCTTTGGTGGTTAAGCCCTTGTTAGAACCGATTGGGGATGCCAGTGGCATAATGGATGCTGCTCCGGCATTCACCAAATCTCTGGCAACATTTAAATCTGGATACATATATGGCATTACCACAAAACCTTCTTTGGCTAATATTTCTGTCGCCTTGATGGTTTCTGCATTGTCAGGAAGAAGATATTTCATATCTCTCATAATTTCAATCTTAACAAAGTCTCCACAGCCTAATTCCCTTGCCAGCCTTGCAATGCGGACTGCTTCCTCTGCATTTCTGGCTCCGGAAGTATTTGGAAGTAAGGTAATTCCTTCCGGAATATAGTCCAAAATATTTTCCTGTTCTTTGGTATTGGCTCTGCGGACTGCCAATGTAATAATTTCTGCTCCTGCATCCTTTACTGCTGCTTCAATCAGATGCAAGGAGTATTTTCCGGAGCCAAGAATAAATCTTGAGGAAAATTTATGCCCTCCTATGATAAGTGGGTCATGATTTAAATTATTATTTGGATTATTTATTCTATCATTCGCCTGCATACTTTTACGTTCCTTTCTCTATTTCGTCTTATCTCGGTGAATGCGAAACTATAGTCTTTATGTGAAAGTGATATAAAAGAAACAAACCAACGCAGGTACGCTTTCGCTGCGTTCAGCTCGTAGCGGTACTAAATTCAAGTCTGCGCCTCTCATTAAGTACCGACGGCTGAACAAGCACCTGCTTATGTATTTGTTTCTTTTTCATCACTCAACATATGTTTTTCATTGTTTCGCAATTTCCTGTTTCGTTTTATTATTCAGGGCTCAAACTCACCTGCAATGATACGTAAGACCATGTTTGCCTCCTGGGCTGCACACACCATTACTCTGGAAGAAAATAGTCCTAGTCCATCCTTGATGTCGCTTACTTCATCTCCGCAAAGATAGAAATGACTTAATACTTTTCTGGTTTTAATAGTGTTTGCAGAAGAAAGTCCCGCCATGCCGGAACCGGACACTACATATTTTTCCGGAAATTGCTCTAACACGCCTTCCACCAGCATTGCCTTGGCCTCTGCGCTATCAAAGGCTTCACATATAATGTCTTCATTTTTTAACAATTCTTTAATATCATCCTTAGTAACTTTTATTGTGGTGGTTTTAACCTGACAATAAGGTGCACTCTGCTTTAAAGTCTCGGAAAGTGCTTCTGTTTTATATTGTCCAAGCTGATGAACAAAATATTGCTGGCGGTTCAGATTGGTAATATCCACCTTATCAAAGTCAATCAAATGCAAATATCCAACTCCAGCTCTTGCCAACGCAATGGCAATATTAGAACCTAATCCTCCTATGCCTAAAACAGCCACTTTGGCATTTTGAAACTTGGCCTGTAATTCGGCTCCATGCCTTTCTTTCAGTGCCTGATACATTTCTTCTTTACTTGGTATCATATCATCAACCCCCTCCTACAAAGCTTACTACCTCTAATATATCTCCGTCTTTTAACAGGGTACTTTCATAAAGTGCTTTGGGTACAATTTCTCCATTTTTTTCAATGGCGATTCTTTTTTTATCGTAATCTGTGGTTTCTAGGTATTCTAAAATCGTTTTTCCCTCTGCATCTACCGGGATTCCATTTACTTTTATCATTGCTAACTCCTTTTAATTTACTTAAATTAGTTGATTGCGAAACTATAATATTTTTTTGTGAAAGTGATTCAAAAGTAACAAAACATCGCAGGCACGCTTTCGCTGCGTTCGGCTCGTAGCGGTACTAAATTCGCGACAAGTCGCTCATTAAGTACCGACGGCCGCCCAAGCACCTGCTTATGTATTTGTTTCTTTTGAATCACTTAATATAAGTTTTGGTGGTTTCGCTATTGCCTAATTTTCAAAAACAAATGCGTGGTTCATAGGTCCGCTTCCTTTTCCTAAATTCAGCATTGCACTTAATGCTCCTGAAATATATTCTTTCGCATTCTCTACGGACTGTTCCAAAGAGTGTCCTTTTGCCAGATTGGAAGCTATGGCACTGGATAAAGTACAACCGGTTCCGTGGGTATTGGGATTTTCAATTCGTTCCCCGACAAACCAACGGAAAGTCCCTTTTTTGTATAATAAGTCGTTGGCATTGTTTACCTGATGACCGCCCTTACAAAGTACAGCACATCCATAGGTTTCATAAATGATTTTTGCAGCCTGAACCATATCCTCTTCGGATTTTATACTGATTCCTGAAAGCACTTCAGTCTCCGGTATATTAGGAGTAATCACTGTTGCCATAGGAAATAGTTCTTTTTTCATGGTTTCTATGGCATTGTCACTGATTAGTTTTGCCCCACTGGTTGATACCATTACCGGATCTATGACAATATTTCCTGCATGGTACTCTCTTAGTTTTTTGCCAATCATCTCAATTAGTATTTTTGAAGACACCATTCCTGTCTTTATGGCATCCGGATAAATGTCTGTAAAAATGCAGTCAAGCTGTTCTTCTAAGAATTCTGGTGTTACCTCCATAATACTTTTTACTCCTAAGGTGTTTTGAGCAGTCAGTGCGGTGATGGCACTCATGGCGTAAACACCATTGGCGGTCATGGTTTTTATATCTGCCTGGATGCCAGCGCCTCCGCTGGAATCACTACCGGCTATGGTTAATGCTGTTTTCAAAGTTTTTTCCTCCTGTTTATGTCAGCTCATTTTTTAGAATAACAAGGATATTAATGGATATCCCTTCCGTGCATCTTCTTACAAAACATCAATATACTCACCATTCAGTGCCTTATTCATACTTCTAACAGCACAGAATTTACCACACATAGAACAGCTGTCTTCATGTTCTGGTGCTCTGTCATTACGAATACCCTTTGCTGTTTCGGGGTCAATCGCACATTCCCATTGTTTTTCCCAATCAAAAGTACGTCTGGCTTCTGCCATCGCATCATCAAGATCTCTTGCATGTGGAACTTTCTTTGCAATATCTGCTGCGTGAGCCGCGATTTTTGCTGCGATAATACCTTGCTTTACATCATCTATGTTAGGTAATGCAAGATGTTCAGCGGGTGTGACGTAGCAAAGGAAAGCAGCACCAGCAGAAGCAGCAATTGCACCTCCAATAGCAGAAGTAATATGGTCATATCCGGGAGCAATGTCCGTAACAATAGGACCAAGAACATAGAACGGAGCCCCCATACAAATTGTCTGCTGTAGTTTCATATTCGCTTCAATCTGATCCATTGGCATATGTCCTGGACCTTCTACCATAACCTGAACATCCTTTTCCCAAGCACGCTTAGTCAGCTCCCCAAGACGAACAAGTTCTTCAATCTGACACACATCGCTTCCGTCGGCAAGACAACCGGGACGACAAGCATCTCCGAGAGATATCGTTACATCATATTCACGGCAGATTTCAAGAATTTCATCAAAGTATTCATAGAAAGGATTTTCTTCCCCTGTCATACTCATCCACGCAAAAACAAGAGATCCCCCACGAGACACAATGTTCATTTTTCTCTTATGCTTTTTAATCTGCTCAACCGTCTTACGTGTAATACCACAATGAAGCGTAACAAAATCCACTCCGTCTTTCGCATGTAAACGAACTACATCAATAAAATCCTTTGCGGTAAGTGTTGCTAAGTCTCTCTGATAATGAATTACACTATCATAAACCGGAACAGTACCAATCATGGATGGGCACTCCCTTATGAGTTTTTGACGAAAGGGCTGGGTATTTCCATGAGAAGAAAGGTCCATAATAGCATCTACCCCCATGTTGACAGCAGCCATAACCTTTTTTATTTCAATGTCGTAATCCTTACAGTCACGAGATACACCTAGATTGACATTTATTTTAGTGCGCAGCATCGAACCAACACCATTTGGGTCAATGCATGTATGCAACTTATTGGCACAAATTGCGACCTGCCCTTTCGCAACAAGATCTCGAATTTCTTCTTCCGTGCGGTATTCTTTTTTTGCAACTACTCTCATTTCTGGAGTAATGATACCTTTTCTGGCAGCATCCATTTGTGTTGTATAATTTCTCATAAATCATATTTCCTCCTGCTTTACCTCTCATGTTTGCAAAATAATAGGCACTTAGAAGTCAACATCGCTTTCCCCTTCCCACACCACATAAAAGAAAAAGCTAAAATGAATGAATTCACTTTAGCTTTTCCCTGTTTTATATCGAACAAATCAAGGCACCTGTTTTCAGGTACCAAAATCCATTCTTCCCCCGCAAGAATGCCTCTAGCATTCCTAAAGCAGGTTACGTGTATCACACGTTCTATATTTCCCTACGTTGGCATTATCCAAATCAGGTCACAGGTTTAAAGCATCCGCTTACTCTCAGCCCATCTACATGAGCACCCTTTTTTTCTAAGTATAACATGTCTTTTGAATAATGCAAGAATTTTTCTTCCAAAAAACTAAACCAAAACTTGACGAAAAAAAATGAAATATCCTAAATGCAATGTCATTGTAATGACATATATTGAGAGCACCCACTCCAAAGTGGATGCTCCCAACGGTGTTTATTTACCTCTTGTTAAGAGGTGCCACTCTTGTTTGCCAACAGGAGGGACATTTTTTATTTCACAAATATAGCAGTAGCATTGTGCTACCTGTCACCATAATGATACCTACAAGCCAAAATATATATACATTCTTCATCAATCTTGTATATTAATCTATCCTTGTCATTAATCCTTCTACTCCAAAACCCAGCCAAATTCCCTGCTAATGGCTCCGGTTTCCCAATCCCTTCATTTCCATTTCTACATATATCTTCTATCAATTGATTAATCTTTTTTAATGTTTTTCTGTCTTCCGTTTGCCAATAAATATAATCTTTCCATCCATTTTCTGTAAACACTTTATTCATTGGCATCCACCTCAACCAAATCTTGTACGGAAACATTTCCCTTCTCTAACTGTTCTTTCGATTCCATTATCCAGTCATAATTTGCTTTATTCCCCATAATATAAGCATTTTCAATAAGATTATTATATGATTCTTCAGAAAGCATAACAATATTTTTATTATTCTTTCTTGTTACAATCATAGTTTCATAATCATCAGTCACTTTGTCCATATATGTTTTCATATTGTCACGCAAATTTGTATAATTCACAGCAAACATAATCATACACCTCCTTATGTCAAGTACAGTTTTCTGTACTTGTATTGCAACGTACCATTATATATATGTCAAGATATTTATATCTCACCCTCCTGCATTGTATCACTCGATTCTTTAAAGCAAAATCGCTTCACGAAGCTTAAAACCAACCCTTGAATTATACTATTACGTATTCTAACCACATGTACCAGCTTACTGTGTGGACAGTAACAGAATTCTCATCTTAAAATATCATTTTTATTTTAAATATACTTGCAATATGTCAATTACAATGTTATTATAATTATATAAGTGGAAAGCACCCACTCCAAAGTGGATGCTCCAAGTATAGACGAATGACTGTCCTTACGGACACCGCCTATCCTGTGGGTCAGACAGGATAGGCATTTTTATTTTCGCTTATTTTTCTTGTCCAGAAACGCAAGCAACGTAACAACAAAGCTACCAAAAGATATCAGCAAAGCTAATATCCCTATAAAAATTGAAATAATTTCATAAGCTGTCATTAACGCCACCTCCCTTCTTATGTAATTTGATTCATCATCATTCATAAACTTGGGAGGTTACCACACCCTGTCATGGGTACTTTCCGTAATGACATTGTATCACGCATACCAATTAAAAACAACACTTTTTTCATTTTATTCTTTGCAAATATGGCATTTCAAAAGACAGCCATTACGGCTGCCTTTCTTAAAATTTTCTTCTACATTTATGCGCTGCTCCTATTACTGATATAAAATTGAACATACTTAAGCATTAATCGAATTACCGGTATAAAGCTGATAATATTACGCACCAATCGAATTCTCGATATAAAGCTGATAATATTTACGCACCAATCAAATTACCAGTATAAAGCTGATAATATTTACGCACCAATGGAATTACCAGTATAAAGCTGATAATATTTACGCACCAATGGAA
>JBGVLO010000244.1:0-1855 GCA_045124315.1 Lachnospiraceae bacterium | reverse complement strand
ACCAATCCACGTATATCAGAGTGGCCAATGCCGGGATCTGAAACCCTGACCTTTTCAAAATGCCTTCAGTTTACAAAAGTGTTTCTTGTAAATCTTGCAAATTTACACTTGACAAGAGGCACTACATATCAGTTACTATTTTTTCTATATAAGAAGACAGGAGGCATATAAACATGATAGAACCTATAAAAATTCGAGGACTAAAACAGAATAATCTAAAAAATATTTCCCTTGATATCCCTAAGAATAAAATTGTAGTTTTTACAGGCGTTTCCGGTTCGGGAAAATCGAGTATTGTGTTTGATACGATCGCAGCAGAAAGCCAGCGTCAGATGAATGAAACATATAGTGCCTGGGTTAGAGGAAGATTACCAAAGTATGAAAAACCCAATGTAGAGTGGATGGATAATCTGAATCCCTCCGTTGTCATTGACCAGACCCGCCTTGGAGGAACTGGAAGAAATACAGGACGAAAGGGTAATAGCCATCATCGAGCAGTTAAAGGCATCATTGGATCGTATGATCGATATTGGTCTGCCATATCTCTTTATGAATAGAGAAAGTTCGACTCTTTCAGGAGGAGAGGCCCAGCGTCTGAAACTTGTAAGATATATGGGAAGTTCCCTGTGCGGAATGATCTATATTTTTGACGAGCCAAGTACCGGAATGCATCCAAGAGACGTACATCGAATGTCAAGATTATTAAAAAATCTTCGTGACAAAGGAAACACGGTGCTTGTAGTTGAGCATGATAAGGACATAATCAGCATTGCAGATGAAGTCATAGACATTGGACCGTTGGCTGGAAAGAACGGGGGACAGGTATTGTTCCAGGGAAGTTATGAGGATCTGCTGATAAGCGGAACCAAGACTGGAAATGCTTTGTCATCAGAGATTAAGATAAAGGAAAACGTGCGTGAACCTAAGGGATTTCTGGAGGTTAGAGGTGCGAATATTCATAATCTGAAAAACCTAGATGTGGATATTCCTCTTGGAATCATGACCGTAGTTACAGGGGTGGCAGGAAGTGGAAAGTCATCGCTTATCCGGGATGTTTTTGCAAAACAGTATGAAGAACAGGTAGTCTTAATTGACCAGAGTGCGGTTACTGCAACAGGACGTTCTACCGTGTGTACGTTCTTAGGTTTTTTTGATGAAATCAGAAAAGTTTTTGCTGCTGAGAATCAGACAGACAAAGGTCTTTTTACGTTTAATGGGAAAGGCGCCTGTCCACATTGCAAAGGTCGTGGAATGATAACTACAGAACTGGTTTTTATGGAGCCGGTTACAACAGTTTGTGAGCATTGTAATGGGACAAGATATAGTGAGGAAGCATTGCAGTATACACTTAAGGGGAAAACAATTGTGGATGTGTTAGCAATGAGTGTGGAAGAGGCGGTACCTTTCTTTGGGGATAATAAGAAAATCTCTTCCATGCTCAGTGCATTGATGGAGGTTGGACTTTCGTATATCTCATTGGGACAACCCTTGTCTACTTTTTCCGGTGGAGAACGTCAGAGAGTTAAGCTGGCACAGAATATAAAGAAAAAGGGAAATATTTATATTTTAGACGAGCCGACTACCGGTCTTCATGTTGCAGATATTGAAAAAGTCGTAGATATTTTGGAAGCGATAGTGGAACGTGGAAATACGGTCATTGTGATTGAACATAATATTGATGTTATGAAACTTGCCGATTACATTATCGACATTGGACCGGATGGAGGGACAAAGGGCGGAGAAGTTGTGTTTACAGGAACGCCGAAAGAAATGTTTGACAATGGAACAACCATAACGGCGAAGTATTTGAGAAAGTAGATGTAATGTTACAGTTCACATATCTGTGAACTGTAAT
>JBGVLO010000243.1:0-38826 GCA_045124315.1 Lachnospiraceae bacterium | reverse complement strand
ATAACAAATAAATCGCTGCAGGTATCAAAATAAATACCACGCAACAAAAAAGAATAGTTATTATAACATTTCTTTTAAAAGTGGAAAGAATATGTTTATGTACAATTCCATTACTGCTTCCTTCTGGTTCTGATTTTGCATAGATATACTCTAATCCACGCACTCCCAATATTCCGAAAAATAAAATTGCAAGTCCAATCGCTGCATATACGCCGGTCCATTTACATGCACAGGCAAACCCCATAGAAATCCCTGCACCAAGTAACGGTTTTAACGTTTTCTTTATTGGTGTATCATAAAAACTCATCTGCAAATACTGATACATAAAATAATACATAAGGATAATAAAAAAAGTAACATATACATCTATGGTTGCTATCCTTGTTTGCGTAAAATGCATAAAATCAGCTGCAAACAAGATTGTTGAAAAAGTAGCAAAGCTAGTTTTGGAAAACAGCTGTTTTGCCAGCAAATAAAAAATCGGCAGCATAGCAATTCCAAACAAAGTTCCCATAATACGCCACCCAAATGGGCAAAAACCAAAAATCCGAATACCGATAGAAATAATAATCTTTCCTAACGGTGGATGTGTTGTTTCATAACAATCTAACCCGTTTATCATTTCATAAGCGGTTCTTGCATAATACACTTCATCAAAATACGTTCCACTTTCAAAACCATTTACCGTTTTGCATAATTTCTGTTCATCAAACAATGTAGAATAATCCTCTTTATTTTGGGGTAAAATCAGCTTGCCTGTTTTATCTCGAAATGCCAATTCATGCAAAATAATAGGTTCTCCTTTGCACATTAAACGAACATAAGGTTTTGTAATTTTACATGTCACTTTCCCCCACGCATAAATGTCCTCCATAGCAAACTTCTGTATAGAGGTAATATATTCTTCAGTTTTGTCAGTTTTTATATCAACCTTTGTCCAATGTTTCCGGTCATCACTCTCATATAAAGCACCCTCATTTTCTCCAAATCTCCCTAGAAAAAAATTCATTTCCACAATTGCATTTTCTCTATCTGAAAAATCAAAGTCCAGGTTTTCTTCTTTTTTAGATGCTTCCCACTGTGTGGAAGGTATCTTAAAGTCCCCTAAATTATAAAGTGCAATCGCACCATATATTACACAAATCAGGACAATATATACAAAATCCCATTTTGTAATTTTTTTCCTTTTCTTACTTGGACGTATTTCCCAATAAAACTTATCCAGTGTAACTTTCATTTCTGCTCCTCCATTTTTTATAATTAACCATACCAGATAAAAGGGTACAAACTTACATTTATAATAATATATTTATGATGGTTAGTTATAGTTTCATAAAGAAAACCATCCTGTGTTACTCTTTCTTACTCTCTTTTCTAAAAGATTAGCTTTGCGTCGCAGCGTAGTGTAAAGAGCTATCTATGAACAGTAACAGAAAAACGCTTCTTTGACTGTACACATATACAGGTAAAGAAGCGTTTTTCCTCAAATCACACATTAAACAATGTGATAACCTATTTCCTCTCTATCAACCGGATACCAAAACCCAACTTTCAAACCATCTTAAATAGTCCACTCCAAAATTATAATCCATTGGATATCCAGATAATACCGGATAGAATAATACAAACAATGCCACTGCTGCCACTGCATATCCGATACAAATGCCAAGTGCAACTTTCTGCTTCTTTCGTCCACTCATAAACTGATAGAAACGATACAACGCATAAGCAATCATAATTGTAATAAACGGTACGCTTGGGAAATAATGGTAAATAAACGTACATCTTGATACTGCAAACCATGGCAGGAACTGTGCTAAATATGCAATAATCAAGAACAGGCTCTTCTTATCCCTTTCTTTAATCGCCAAATAAAGCATAAATACAAATGCCGGAATTCCTGCCCACCATACAAGCGGATTACCAAATGCACTGATATTTTCCTGCGTATCACCTGAAATGGTCTGGTTATAATACCAAATCGGTCTCTTCATAATCGGCCATTCATAAGACATGGACGAAAATGGATGTTCTGCATCTAAATTTGAATGATAGCTATACATAGATTCCTGATTACGTGCCATTCGTCCCAACAACTTGTTTAAACTATTGGAATTCCATTTTATAGCAAGTTTTCCTGTAAAGGACTCTGGATCCTCTAATTCTTTTCTTATAGAAACCTTCGTATAACGTGTATCCAGATAAAGGCTCTCTCCATTTTCCAGTGGCACATTTGAAGTTGTATTTCCTTCCTCGTCAACAACCTGCAGATCTGTTACATAATTAATTAAACCAAGATCATTATCATCATCAACTGAAATATAGGATGCTGTATAAATGGTCACTGGAAGGACAACAAATGCAAGTACACAAAATGCAAGCGTTTTAATAATATTCTTTTTAAAAGTCTCCTTAATATGACTATGTTCAATACCTTCTGTTGTCTGATCTACCGTCTGGCATGCATATCGATATTCCATATATCTTTGTATCATAACAGCAAAGAAAATAATTCCCAAACCAACACCTGCATAACAACCAGGCCATTTACTTGCACAACCAAGACCCATGGAAATACCACTACACAACAATGGTATAAAGGTCCTCTTAAGAGAAGTATCATAAAAACTCATAGTCGTGTACTGATACATAAAATAATACATCAATATAATAAAGAATGTAACGAACACGTCAATGGTTGCAATTCGTGTCTGCGTAAAATGCATAAAATCAGCTGCTAATAATGTTGTTGCAATCGTTGCAATCCATGTCTCCTTGAAAAACTTCTTTGTAAACAAGTAGAAAAATGGCAACATAGCAATACCAAACAATGTACCCATAATACGCCAACCAAATGGATTCATTCCAAACATACGAATACCAATGGAAATAAAAAACTTTCCTAGCGGTGGATGTGTATTCTCATAACAATATACATCATCCAATGTCATTTCATAAGCAGTTCTTGCATGATAAATCTCATCAAAATAGGTACTATCTCGGAATGTACTAATCTCCGGACACATCTCCTGCTCATCAAACAACTCTACATAAGCAGCCGAATTCACAGGCACAATCTCGTTACCGGCTTCATCTTTAAATACTAATTCATTAATAATATTATGATCTGTCTTTGTCATCAGGCGAACATAAGGCTCTGTAATCGTAAAGCTTGTCTTTCCCCAACAGAATACACTTACCATCGTAAACTTTGAAGCTTCTGCGCCAAGACTTGCCGCGTCCTGCCCATCAGTCACAACATCTGTCCAATTCACATTATCTGAGCTTTGCTGTAAATAAAATTCTCTATTTTCATATCTTCCTAAGAAATAATTTAATTCCGTAATATTTGCCTGTTTATTGGTGAAATCAAATGTAATCGCCTGATTTGCACCATCTGCTGTGTAATACGTTTCCGGAGCATAATCATACCCCAAATTGTAAAGCGCAATCGCACCATATACTACAACAATAGAAACTAATGCAATCCAATCATACTTAGTAAACTTAACATGCTTTTCACTTGAACGAATTCTCCAGTATCCATCTTCTCTCTTTTCTATATTCGGAATAATATTAAGCGTAGATGCTTCTACTTTTTCGTCCTCTTCCTTCTTTGCACCAAGAACATATTCCTTTACTGCAACGTAAATCACATATCCAAACATAACCACATGCAACGCACCAATAATTCTTGGGAATGTAGCCTCCCAATCAAAATTAGCAGGGTCATAGAACTTAAAGGCATGCCATATATTATTTACCTGACAAACGGTAAGCCCCATATAAGCTAACAACAATTCTTTTCTCGGCTTATATAAATATGCCAAAATCAATAATGCAAATACAGGGAACATATAACGTTCATGCACACGCACGGACATAGTAAAGAAGCCACATACGATAAATGCTCCGATAAAGAAATATTTATTCCCATTCTCTTTTTTGCGGTTGCACACACAGAAGAATATAGTTGCTGCCACAAGTAGAACAAGGAAAAACGTTCCCCATGTAGAATATTGAATACCTAACAACTTTTCTGTCTGACTATGCCAGTTCTTACCAAGCATCGCCCAGAAATTATATCCATTTACAGTAGCATATGGATAAGAAGATAATGTAGACATATACTGCTTTACTACATGGTCAATTCCAAATGGTAATACAAGAATAAACATAGATGCTATAGCAAGCAATCCTGTTCCAAGCTCTTTGAAGAACTTTTCCCAACTAAAATCTTTAAAAAATACTTGATCCATTATACCACAAATCAATACCGGTGTTACTACTAAAGCCTGTGGCTTCATCAATATTCCAATTGCGAAAACAAAGTAGGATATCTTTAACTTTTTCTCTGCAACAAAATAACACATAAGTGCAACAAACAAAGTAAATACCGAATCTACCTGTCCCCACATAGCAGAATCAATCAACACAACAGGATTGAATACATACATGCAAGTGAAAAAGGTCGCACCTAAAGAATCAAATCTTCTATTTGCAATTTTATAGATCAATACACCGGTAAGCAGATCACAAATCATAGCCGGCATCTTCAGTGCAACGGTAGATCCTGCCAAAGCTGGAAATACGTGTCGGAACAATCCCACCACCCACAAAATGTACATATAACCGGGTGGGTAATCCGCAAAAGATCCCGAATTATAGAATGAGGCAAAACCATCGTTATATACCTGATCGGACCAGTAAGAGAAACAGTTCATATCCACTTCATAACCACTGTCTATCTTTGCAAGAACATATCTTACAATCAGTCCTAACATCAGAACAATTACCAAATTCCACCAATCTACTTTTTCTTCTTGTTTTGCTCCCATCATCACTGGCTTTGTACTTTGAATAAAGGTATTATATCCAAAAAACATCAAGACAATAAAGACAATGGATAGCGCTGATATCAAAAACATTTTCATCCTCCATTTCGTTTTCTATCTTCCTGTAACAGTTCAGCCAGGGGCTGTCCTGGTACGGCTCCATTTTTCACTCTGATCTGCTTTCGTAACGATGCAAAATCCTCCACTAACGCTTCACATGGGTGTGAGAAAACAAGTGGTCACTACAATATTCAAAGTTTCCTTCACACTTGGAACAATAACGGAATTCCAAATTGGGATTGTCCTGCTCCGTTCTGCCACAGATCGCACAGCGATGTCTTGGTTCGCCCGGTGCAAATGCCGCATTCCGCACTTGCTTTCGAAACTCTCTTCTTCTCTTTCTCTGTGCCATAGTCGTTCTTTGTACCTTCCAGGACCATAGGAAAAACAACAAAAAGTTCCCCATAGCTAAAAGCATAGCTACTCCCTGTACCATTGCACCTCCCAGGAAGCACCGTACGATCTCGAAACCAAAAAAACCACCATATAAATATCCCAAATACTTTACTTTGATCGGGATCACAAAAGCAAGCAACAACTGTACATCCGGATACAAAAATGCGAATGCCATAAACATAGACTGGAAAATGTATGTCAGGCCGTAAACATATGCAACGGACAATCCCATAGTCTGCTTATATACAATGTAAATCACCAACGCTGCTATGGCATTCCCTAAAATTCCGGTAAAAATGTACAGATTAAACCGAAACGTTCCCCACGCTTGCTCTAAGGCATTTCCAATCATACGATACAAATATACTTCAATAAGGAAAAATAATACCGTCAACACCCCTCCGGAAGAACTGTAAGGAGCCATGATAAATGTGACTAATCGCCACACCTGCCCCTGGGCAACTTTTCCATAATCCAAACACAAAAAACTACGATAAAATCCCGGTAACAAGATATCGAGAACCGTACCAACCGTATATAACACTAAAATATAATGCATCAAATTTGGTATCGCATACTTACCAAATTTGCGTTCCAGTCGATTTAGAAATTTCATCTGCTCTACTCCTCCTTCATTTTTTACAATCCTATACATTATACCGTTTTCCATATATGATGTCAATGAATGCTGTAGATGATGCAAAGAGGGTGCATGACAATTTCACACACCCTCTTTCTCTGCTATTTAAATCCTTTTCTTACCAATCCCATTCCCTTTAAATAAATGTCGGGAATATGATACCTTATTGGATCAGACTTTCTCCGTTGATATTCTTTTAAAATTCCGATCTCTTTCAATCTATCAATATTAGTTTTTAGTTCTCCTTCTTCCAATCCACACTGCTTTAGACCTTCTTTTAAAGAATCTTCTTCTACAGGAAATGTTGGGCAGAAATTTCTCAAATCTGTAAAAATCTTTCTGTATTCAGGATATTCTTCTCCCATATCTGTTACCCGATCTTCAGAAACAGCATTCACAGAATTTTCTAACGACTTAGGTGTTATCAGTTTGGTTGTATCCTTTTTCCCCTCTTCAAGCTCGTTCTTCGCAGCCAGTGAGAATAATTTTAATATACTCCGTGGAACAATATTATTATTCGTATCACTCAGACGATAGGATATCCAATTATAAGTATATGCCTTATTACCTTTTCCCATTTTATCCCCAATTAGCTCAGCAAGTATCAGTTTATTATTTTCCATATTAGGTGTAGGAATTAACCCAACGTCTTCTGAGTCAATCAATGAATAGCCATTTTTTAAAAGCATTTTTTCTATAACTATTTTCAGTTTTGGACTGCTTTCTAACATACGTTTCCAAACGATTGCAAGTAAATAATCATAACTCCAATTTATGGTGGTTCTATAATTATTTAGTTTAATTTTATCTGTAATATTACTCACTTCATTTTTATAAATATCATCTCTTAAGAATATTTTTGATTTAATATTTTTTAATCTAATATTCATTTCTGCCCATAAATTTATTAATTCTGAGATGAACACCTTTCTTAATTCTGCATCATCAATGCAAGAATCAAGTGCATCATATGTTAATATTATGGTTCTATCTTTTTCTTTCAATGCTACATCTAAATCATAAAAAAATTCTGATAGTCTCTCATCAATTGACTTATCACTAGAAATAATTTCTCGAATCTGACTATATTTGCATCCAAAAATATGATTCAAATAATCGGGATACTCCTTAAGTACCTCCTTAATAACATTCTCCAAAGTTCTAATTGCTAGAATTTTCCAAAACGCAGAATAAAAAACTCTGCTTTCAGAATTTCCAATTGCCCTAAAATTTGCAGGTGCCGGATAATCCTCACCATAATTCAAACCTGTAATCCATTCGGTTCTTTCAATGGAATCAGATTTTACATCTACATATTTTGCCAGTTTATGTGCATACTCTGGACATTTTAATACTCTAAATAATGCTGTTTTCCCACTACCTTTCGCTCCTGTAACTAAAAACTTATTATTATCAAAAATATATCTATATTCTTTCAACGGATAAAACTTTTTCATAAAACTCTGTAAGTCACTAAACTCATTTTCTGCCGCTGCAGCTGGCAATGTAATTTGTTGTATTGAATCAAGTATCTCTTTTCTGCTATCATCTTCCTTAAATTCTGTAATATCTGTTACTTCATCACTTGATGCCAACTCATTTGCTAAAATTTTATATATATTTTCTTCTCCATTTGCATTTAGTATCTGAAACATTTTCTCATCACTAATAATATTCGCATTTAACACATCGTATCTGATACTTAAAGGGTAATGCGGTGAACTTTGATCAAAAATATCTGGTATATCTTTAAAATAACCATTTTGTTCTAATATTTCAAAACTACTTCTCAAATAGTATTCTAATTCTACTTCGGCTTCTTCCTCTGATGCCGGCATTGGAGAATTAATTAAGTAAAATGGAATGTCAAATTCAATTATTTTCGGTAAAATAAACTTCAACCCCAACATATTCTGCTCATTTCCATAAAAAACAGGAACTACTTCATCAGAATATCTTAATAAAGCTAATCCTCCAATATCGTGTATACCAGCCCTTGAATCAATAAATATAAAATCAGGATGATACTCTTCTTTCAAAAGAACCAATAGTTTTTCAATAGGATTTTCCTTATCCAAATACTTCGGCATATTAAAATCGATTCTAGACAGTTTATTGTAATAATCGTCAACTTTCCCTTTTTGCAAATTGGCAGCTTGCATCACCAGTACTTCTCCACCTGTATGTCCAATTAGTTTTTTGTTATTCACAGAGTATACATACTCGTTAATGTCTATTTCAGCGGGACAATTTTCAACTTCTATTAAAAAATCAACTACTCCATATTTAGGATAGTCCATTTCCGGCTTTAATAAGGTTGACACCCCTGGAGCCTCTAAATCCAAATCCACTACAACTACTTTTTTCCCAATTCTCGCCAACTGCAATGCGGTCATTGCCAATGTTGTTGTCCTTCCCACTCCCCCCTTGTATGAATAAAAAGTAATAATCCTTTCTTTTTCAGCACCCTTGGGCCTCTTTGAGATATTCCATGTTCTCTTAACCAAAGGTCTTTCAGCATAAAAAACATTATTCTCTACTTTAATTACATTTTTCGTTATTTCCTTAAACAAGTAATCAGACTCTGATACTTTAGCAACCCTATTGATCCAATTATCCTCTAAAATCCTGTGAAGTCCTGTTTCTAATTCAATAATTTCCGCATCACCGATAACATAGACGGATATCTTTCCATAAACATCCCTTACTATATAATATTTACTTTTCAAATCATTCAATTTCAAAATATAATCGATCACTATTTTTTTAACTTCATCAAAATGTTTCATCATATCACTCCATCTACTTCCATTTTTAATATTATGCCCATCAGTTTTTCTATTTCTTTGTTAATTTCATTTGCTAATGTACTATCATTTAGAATATGTTCTGTACTTTCGTACCTTAAGTTTGGATTCCAGTTCATAATAATATTATTACATTCCGAAGATAAGTCCATACAATATTGAGAAGCAACACCCTCTCCCTGTAAAATTAAATCAATCTCATTTCGCATCGAAGCAATATTATGACTATATCTTCTTATATTGTCCTGTGAAAGACTTTCCCCTTGCTCTAATGTATATGACAAAATTAATTTGCAATAGCATTCCAAAACATATCCAGCCAAATAATTAGAATTGAACCAAAAATTATTATTGTATAGAACTATCGAACTTTCATACATACGATATGCTGTATCTTTATAATTATCAGCCACTTCTCTTCCCCCTTGTTTTCTTCCTGCGATGGCAGAAGTTTATCACAATTTATTATATCAAAAGATTGGCATGATTTCCACGATAATATACAGCGAAAAAAGGCAATCACAGCAGTTCTCTGTGATTGCCTTTCTGATATTTTTAATCTAATTTGAATAATGTCATTCGCATAACTGCACCTAACTGATGAGAATATGCATTGTTTTTGTTGTATACGGTAAGTCTAAAGTTTTGCTCATTCTGATCCTTTAACACAATCTTTGGATACTTGATGCGATACTTTTGTATGGTTCCGGCTGTAACTGAGCTTCTATCCACTCGATAACACATAACCGATTTTTTTCCCGATCCAGGCAAATCAAATTCATGTGCTTTGCATAAGGTATCCGTCTGTATGGAGGTTTCTGTAGAACCATCTACCTTGTACACCTTGTAATCGGAATCTTTTGTCACATCCTTCCATACTTTGTTCCCATTCGCATCTGTTTCCTGGATTTCTACCGTCAAATATAAAGAATCGGTATTGCCATCCTTCACACTATCATCAGTAAGGTAAAAATCCACATTCTGAGTTGCGTTAAAGTCAGCATCCGAAGAATCTGCATCTACATCTGCATACACCACATATCTCTCTTCTCCATCTTCTGTAGGCATATTGTAAGCATCCTGAATGTGAGCGAGCGGTCCTTCAATTCCTGCACGGAGAGCCGCTACCATGGTATTTACAAACAACTTCTTTTCAAAGGTTGTCATATCACTGGATTTTGAATGGCCCACACCGGAATAAGTCACATTTCCGTTGCTGTAAATATAATAATTATTGGATACATCCTTCAGGGATCTGGTGTACCAGCCTTTGTTAAACCATTTTCCGTTCTCAACCACACCATCACTTAAGGTATACCAGCAAATAATATCCTCATCTTCCATGTTTAACTGATAATATTGTCCATGGGTTGGTGCAATCCGATATCTGGTTTCCGATGTTCCATCTGCCAGCTTGGCTGTCTTTTGGTTACCGGTCTCTTTTGACAAATCAAATGGATATTTTGTAATCTGGCCATCATTTACATTGTTTACATAATGGGTCTGATACATGTCATCATTTGTATTTGCATGAATATCCGGCCATGGCGGATTTGCCGAGTCAAAGCTTACAAATAATTTCCTATAAGGACCTAAATAATTCTCCTTACTTCCACCTCTCCACGCCTTTTTAAAATTACTGTACTGCATTAAGCAGCTGTAGGTGAAGCCCATCTTATCTCCAACATCTGTGTTATCATAGGCATCCCCAGTCGCTTCGCTCAATGGTAATCCAAAGCGGTTCAGCCCCATGGCATCTCTCAGATAGCGGTTAAATGCATATCCATTCGTTGTTTCCATAAAATACCCTGTTCCAAACTCACCTGGCTGAAGACCCGCACCTTCATAAGAACCTTGATCAGTAAATACGCCCTGATCATTAATCTGTGAAGTCAGATCGTGGGTAAATAGCACACTGTTTCCCTGCTTAATATACTTCTGCACCTTCTCACAACAAGTACCATGCATATCCAAATCACGAAAACTGTCTGCGAAACCAAAAATAATCATATCGTACTGGGACATGGCAGACAAGGAATAGCCATTAAAACTGGCAAGTGTGGTATGGGACATTGTAATACTATAGTCCGCTAATTGATTAAACAACGCAGGAAAACCGGAGTCAGACTCCCACAAGTTCACATTTTGTTCTTTTTCTTTTCCCCAATCCGTCGCATGGGCTCCACTTGCCACTACCTGCAATACTTTTACCGGTTTCTTATCCCCTAAATTACCCAGACGAACGGTTCCATACCCTGTTCGCATCACCTGAACAGACCGATTGCTCTTATTGGTCAATTCAATCTTCCAGGTCAACGCACCACGATAGATGGTATTAATGTCACAAGATACGGATTGCTCTGTATTTCCTGCATTAACCGTCTTCTTGTTTCCAATTGCTTCATCTTCTTTAAACACACCATCCGCGTTCTTATCAATATACAACTGGCACTCATATTCAGCCCCAGGATTATCCGCATCCTCAATTGTATATTTGAAGGTAATCCTACGATCTGCTGAGGTAGACAGGAAATCATATACAATATTACTATTCAATGTATCCTTATCCGTGATTGTTTTATTGCCTTCCAGACGATCATTGTAGCTTATGGATTTCAAAGTAAGAACTGGCTTATTGGCAGATAATTTACTTGCACCTGACGCCGTTCCGTTCTTTCTAGCCGTTCGATAATTATAACCCAAGTCCATAAAATCATTGTTCGAATTGCTCAAGAGTTTAAGCATATTATTGCAGTTCTTATCATTAAACAGTTTTGGGTCGCTGGACGTTGCATCATCAATCAGTCCTTCCGCAACCAGTACCGGAAGTCCTGCTTTGCAAAATTCTTCGATTTCCTCTTTCTTTTTATTGGTAATATCATTTCCGGAATACATCAACTTTCCACTGCTTGGTCTTTTGTTCACATCTCCACTTTTTGCATACAAAGCCACACCATTTGCCTTTCCTATCCCAGATTCGGATTCCAGGCTAAATCCAGCCCCATTATCATACATAAACTGTACCGCACCACCTACATGGGCATAGATCACGCCCTCCATGTCCTTGTTATAGGTACTACCGGTAGTAGCAGTTTCTCCATAAGTTGGAACTTTTCCTGCGTCATTCAAAGTATTGAGTCCCGTAACATCTCTTCCTATGTAAATCATATCATAAGTGGAAATTAGATTTTCCGTTCTACCGATAAATTCTGCAGTAGGCACACGGGTAATATTCAATGAAAAGGAACTACTTTTTGAATAACTGGTGTACGGGATAATTCGTTCAATGTCTACCAAATTCAAGCTATACTTGTTGATAGAACATGCTGGTTCAATATCCAATACCTGATATGTTTTTCCATCCACACATGCCAATGGCTCATAAGCCATCACACCTTCTGCATCTTTTCCTGATTCCTTGTGATACAACACCTCCATCAGTGTTTTCTGTTGTGTTTGATCCACATTCGATGTAAAAGTCTTTGTTTGATCTAACTGGTCATAGAATGGCTGATTGGAAAAATCCAAAGACAACACATTTCCATTCACGTAATCCTTCGAAGACAGTTCCACACAAATATTCATCTTATTTTTCCAATAGACATCATCCGCAGCTTCCGGATTTTCCGGATCTTCTCCCGGAAGATCTCCCTTACATGGTAGGAATGTATATGTATTCCAATATTCATCTGCATTGGTTTCTTTTTGTAATTGATACTTTCCATCTGTAATCAATCCAGTCTCAACAAACAAATTGTAGAACTCAGCAGGATCTCGGAACACGGACATCAAAAACAACTTATAAGTATTATTATTGGATGCAATCCCATTGTCTTTTGCCACAAAACTGGTCTTCTCTTTAAATAAACCATCAGACCCGACTAAAGTATAAGAATCCTTCATCTTGTTGTTTTCATACTTTACATTTCGATTTAACAAATACTGGTGTGTGGTAACCTTTTTGGTACTTCCCAACGACTCATCTAATGCACCGGAATATACACTGCTATCCATCACTACAGATAGCGGATTTTTCTTAGCACCAATACTATTAAAGATCTTTTCTACTACATCCCAATCTAAATCCTTCCCACTGTCCGTAAACTTGGCGTCAAAGGTGACACGTTCTTTGTTATGTCCGTTTGCTCCATAAGACTCCACTAAACTCTTTTGTAAATCTTCTTTGCCTTTGATATAGCTCTGACTGAACACCAGCAAATCCACATCATTTAAAAAGGTACTTAATTCACTTAGATCCGAATTATTCAATTCCTCTGTGGTAATGGTATAAACTTTCACCTTATTTTCTGTTGCTTTCATCAGCTCAGTCAGCTTATTCTTTAACACCGAATCCCTCGTAACAAGAAAACTCTGATCCGAAACTTCACCTGACTTATTGATAAACTGATATGCATTGGAACCATCCACAATACTTGGTCCAGTCACATACTCTGCTGCTTTCAATGGATCATTTTTAAAGTACATACCCAAAACTTCTTCGTATTCATCTTGATTCAAATAATATCCTGGCGTATACTCTTTATACAGATTATCAGAGAACAACTTCTTGATCTCCTCTGCATACCCTTCCTGACAGGCTTCCATCAGATTAATGGGTTCATTTCCTTCCACACCATAGGACAACTGGGCATAGGTATAGTCCGGAACCACTTCTACAATGACCAAATCCTTATTTGCATTATAATCATCCGGCAAATGATACGTACCCGCATCCGCTTCTTTTTGCGCAATATCCGAGGTTTTAAACTTAAAAAATGAACCTTTTTGCAATCCAACCGCAGAAGCAATCACCACAGCACTCAGCAACAACCCGGTTGCAATCTTCCACTGCTTCCTCATATTTTTTCCTCCTTCTTATACTTTTTGTCTATTCAATTTCCTTCCACTCTGAAATCGTACATAAATAGTTGTTGGCAAATCGATGATCTGTGCTCACATCTTCTCCAAACCATTCGGGAGGCTGAAAGTTTACTGCCTGCTCTGTACTGTCAAATTCCACCTCCACAAACTGTAATCCTTCTAAATATCCATGAAAGATATCCAATTCTGCCTTTCTTCCATTTTCCAATGGTATCTTATATCGAGTTTTTGTGATTAATTTTCCATCAATCTTTTCTCTCAAATGCAAATAGGCACTCTCAGTCAGAGGCAATTCCACCTCGTTGGCAATCTTCAATCCCAGTGCATCTTCATTCTGCCCTGTCTTTGACTTATAAGTCAAAATATAATCCTCATTGGCCTTTCGAATACGTACTACCGGCCCTCTGCACAAATACCCCTGTTCAATCTCGATACAAGGATACTGCTCCAAATCTTTGGGAAACCGTTTTATTCGAAACTTTTTTTCTATCTCCATATAAAATCACCTCTGGTAATGCTTGTACTACAATATAAAAACTTACGATATGATGTTAGGGGCTATTGCCCCTAACTTGCTACCTGCGAATTGCTACGCTGATAACAGCTCATTGAGGAATGGCAATTACTCGATTTCGTATCATCACATCCTGTGACGAATCATAATCCACTCCCTTTTTCCCACTGGTTCTCTTCTCTGACTTAAAAGAAACCGATACCTTCAATAATGATCTGTCATTTCCTGCCGATACGCCGTCATTGGTCAATGGGGTAATGGAACCACCGGACACGTTTTTCACGGAAACATCAAAAGCATCCACTCCTTCTGCCAACAACTGTTTCCCTGCCTGAGATGACATAGCATCTCGAAACTCTGAATTATCCTTTGTATGAATCAAATACAAATTATGATCTGTCTGGTTCAACCAAAAAATTCTTTGATTCGCTGTGGCATAATTATACAAATCGCCATTGGAATCCATCTGTCCCAAATTATAATACACGGTATAAAAATCCGAGCCATCATCCATCTGACGCTTTGCTATGTTGTTTCCTTCCATAATCATATCCGAAATGGTATTCATGGTATCCAATGCATCCATCTGGACATTTACCTGAGTATCCACCGCATTGAAAGTATTGGTAGATACAACTAAAAACTGGGATACTCCTGCAATTACAATCATAGAAATACCCATGGCAATCAACATTTCGACCAACGTAAAACCTGCCGTCCTATTTTTTTTCATCTTACATCCACTCCATTTTAGTATTTCTCAATATAGTGTTTTCCAGTTTCCTTTACTAAAACAATTCGATATTTCACACCGTCTCCACTGGATTTTTCAACCGTAATCTCATTGGAAACTGTGGAATCTGTGGAAAAACCACCAGAACCTTTTTTGTATGCAATTTTTGCAACTCCCGATGCCCCTAGTTCCGCACCATCGAACTTAATCACACAATTCTGATTGCACAGCTTTGTCCCATTATTTGCATTGAAGTCAGTAGATGTCACATTCTTAGCAGTACAATACATATAATAATCATTGCCCACTTTATATAAATACATAACAGGAGTAGCAGCTTTGCTGCGGGCATCATACTTAAGCTTTGACAAATCGGAATTGATGGTCTGTGCGGCAGACTTCACATTGCCTGACTGAATATATCCAACTCCAATAGAAGATAATCCTGTAAAAATTCCAATAATGGCAATGGTGACAATCAGTTCAATCATTGTCACACCTTTTGTGCGCATTTCTCTCATACATTTTTCCTCCTATTATTCATATGTATCGTCATTCTTTCGCCAATTCTGATAACTCACATATTGGGAAATATCTACTACATTTTCCACATCCTCGTCACTGCCAAACTGAAAGTCTGCAAAGCACTGGAAATATTTCAGAAACTTTCCAGGCTCCGGATTGGTTCCTTCCAGCTTCTTCTGTGCAGTGATCATAGCCTGTAGTGATGCAGAGTCCGCTGTCATGTCCACACTGGTACCATATAATTTCACAACGGTATCGGAAATAACAAGACCTCTCACATCGCGATCTACCGTAACGTTACAATTACTTACTACCATAAGCACACGGTTGTATGGATCCGCATTGCTAAATCCAAGATCATGTTGTATCTTATCCTGAATCATAGACATATTCACATTACTCTGACTTGGATCTGTGTCCGTACAGGCCACAAATACAGCAAATCCATTCACATCCTGAGCACTTCCACCATTACTGGTTCCTTTTCCCATACTAACCTTTACTGCCTTTAAGTATAGGTTACTTCCAATAGAAGAAAAACCATACTCCGTTGGATTGCTCGCTGCTTCTTTTACAAATTTATACTCATCACTATTATTCTCCTTTGTAATCAGCTTATACCCGAATAACTGATTCACATTCTTCACCTTTCTGTCATCCTGATCCAGTCCACCACCCTGCAGTTCCGTTTTTTCCAGATCAAAGGCATCCGACCCCTGTGTTCCTGCATCCTGGGCAAACTGGCTTGCCAATCCATCGGTCAAAGTAAGCTGATAAGACTTATACAAACTTGCATACTGTATGGAACTGTTCAAATACGTTTGTAAGTTATCCTCTGTAATGGTTTTTCCTCCTACTTCCATTCCTGTTTCATTTACCTTTTTTATAAAATTACTATTGGTCCAGGCTAACAAATTTGGAGAAATCTTTAATTCCAGCCCACTAGGGCTACCACCAAAGGCTAAATACTCTGAACTCTTGATCTTATCGTAAAATTCACCCTTGCTTTTATCACTGTTATAAATCACTTCATTGAAAAAGTCATCTGCTGCATCTTCATTTTTAAAATTATAGTAAAAATATACCATTTCCGCAGTATTATTTGTATTTGACAAACTATAATGAATCTCTGTCACAGGCTGCTTTGGATCCAAATATTTGTCATAGTCCCTAAGTTTTGTCTCACTCAAAACAGTTTCATAGTCCACTCCATAAATAGAATACTTTGTTCTCTGTCCCGCAGTCTTTGCACTTTCATAATTTGTTCCAAGCATTGGATTTGAAAATCCCACTGCCATGTCATCTTCTGCAACTTTATAAAAATTCTGGTCACACTTGATAGAAACTGCCTGTCCCATAGGGATATCTGTAGTTCTTCTATCATCCGCCGCATGAGAAGACTCTCTGCTTCTGGAAATAAAAGTGCGTCCTCCTAAAAGAATCGATTTTAAATCATCAGACATGGACAACGCAGAATGCTTTCCATTGATCATGATGGCACTGCTGTATTCCGAATCCACTACAGTATTGGTACCCTTACGATTATTTTTATTAAAACTGTACCCATAATAATTTCCTGCCAAAAAATTCACCTTAGAGTATGGCGAATCCAACGAAAGGTCATCGTGCACATAGCTTTCTGCATACACATTTAAATCAGCAGTATTAGTGGATGTACTACCTGTAGTAGCACGGGTTTTATAGTTCTCTGTCCAAACTTCTGCCAATACCGGCTCCGTATTTGCCATTTTGGGAAGCCCCAATTGTAACGAACCATTCTGTCGAACAGAAATATCACCTCTAGAAATTACTCGAATTCCGTTTCCACCAATGGTTACCTCTCCTTTATCTACCATTAGGCCATTGTGACCTGCATACACATATCCATTAACATTTACGTTACTTCCAGCGAGCGTACTTGTCACCTGGTCATCTCCGATAATCGAATACTTTGTAAACTCCGGATAAATGCTGGATGAGGCAAAACTTAATCTTGGAACCACAATCTTAATATCGGTTGTAATCTCAGAGGAACGTTTATGATCCACATCTGCCCCTGCGGTATCATCAGTATAAATGACCTGTACATTCTTAATGATCAGTGACTTTTCTGCATTGTGATTCACTGCACTAAAGTTAAGCTGCAAGGTTGGTTTCACACTGTCTGCCTCAACACTGCTATCCCATGCCCCATGCTTATAAAAAGTTAAGAACTTAGCTTTATTTGGTATATATGCAGCGTCTACAGTATTCACAATCTGCTCATATTTGTGATAGATATTATCTCTGGAGTACATAGAATCAGCCAAAACATATTGATCATTAATCTTGCTAATACCCTGTCCGGTTAGTTTTGTAGCAAAACTATTTAAATACGTACGGGCAAACTCCATCTGAATCTGATCCTGATTGGAGGTTGTGGAAGCTGTGGTTGCGTATTTACTCATCATGTCTGTATAAGCTTCCGCCATACATTCCAGTGCCATATTCTGGACCCCTTGCTCCACCATTTCCATAACACTTTCTGCAGAATAGAAATCTTTCTTGATCAGCTTGTCCTGACTCTTCACCTGAACGTTCACTAAAGTAGCATGTAGCACGATCGTAGCCAAAATACCAACAAAGGCAATGGCAATAATGACAAACATAAGAGATGAACCACTCTGCCAATCCTGTCTTTTTTTCATTTTCCTCATACTCACTACTCTCCTCTCGATGATGTAAATTCTACACATTTATCGTTCTCATTAGTAGAATTACCATAATATACGGTCACCGTCACTCTGGATAATCTTGTCTTCTTCTCTTTTGGTACGATATCATCAAGAGAACTACCTGTCCCCGCTGCTACAGATGAAGACGATGTTTGAACCTGAAAATCACAATTTGAAAAAATCTTCATAATATTCGAAGTCTGACTATAGTTCTGTATATTCCCATTGTAAGTTCGAACGAACAATGGTTTTGCTCCAGTGGTAACTTCGGTTGGTACGGATCCACCAGAAAAGCTTCGAACCGACTGACGCAAAGCATAAATTGTAAAATCCGGCTCCCATCCCGTATTAATTGTAGTATCCACGTTTACTGTTGTATTGATACTCTGCAAAATATCTACATCATAATTATAAAATATATAGATAGCCTTCAACTTGGATAGTACCACATTTCCATGATACAAAGATGCTGACTCATAGGTATATTTGGAATCGGACAGATTCTTAAGATTATTGTCTGTCGTAGCATTGGCATCAATGGTATACTGTTCTTTTATCTTCAAAGTCGCCATATCCGCCACCTTCAAATCTGCAATTCCTCCGGCTTCAATATTATCATCCAAAGTGATTTCCACCGACTTTCTCAATGCTTTTGTGACCTCACTTGCATTTATTTGAGAACCTGCTTTATTTTTATACACCAACTGAAAATGAGCAATGGCCTGTGCAGTGCAATCGTCAGTTTCCACTCCCATCACATTACTTCCAGAGCCTAAGGAAGAAATCTTAGGGACTGCAATTTGATTGTACGCATCATAGGCATTTGGATTCACAACCACCTTAGTAGTAAACTCCTTTCCATCACACTGAATGCCTGTGCGGACCAATTCGTATGTACCATCTGCGTTCTTTGTATAGCCATAGGCACTATCTAAAGCATCGATTGACGGCACTTGTTGTACCTCTTCCAAAATAGATGCCGCCACAGCATTTCCTCTCTGTTTATTTTTGGCATCTACATTTACTTTCATACTGTGTGAAAAAACAGACATCAATGGCAAAAACATGATACCCACCATAGCAATACTGACCAAAACTTCCATCAAGGTAAACCCTTTTGTATTTCGCTTAAAAATGCTCATTTTTTCATACCCTTTCCTTTCTATTTATGTAGAACAAGTCTCTCTTTTAGTCTACTAGGAAATCTCCTTCCTGGCAAGAAAAATATGGGAAAATCCTCACATATTCGTAACAGTCTTAAGAAAGGCCAACCGGTACCAGAACCAATTGACCTTTTCTACTCCATCACCTATTTCTTTTTCTTCTTATTTCCCTTAGCGCCAAACAGGTTCGCAACACCTCTTGTCATGTTCTTCCACTCTGGTTCTTCGTAAGTCTTAGGATTTCCTTCTTCATCCACAACACCATCTCCGGAATACATGCAAACAGTAATGGTTCCTGCCAATTCACCGGTTGTCTCATCGTAACCTACTTCAATATTCTCAATTGCAAGTTTCTCTTTGTAATCATTGATATAATCTACTACAGATGTAAGCTCATCATCGGAACAAGAAAAATCAATTCCCATAGTAGTCTTATATCCGGTAAGCAGATCATAAGTCTGCTCCGGAACACCCTGAACCGCGATTGTAGAAACACTGGACGTGTTCTCTTTCTGGATCAGGTTGTTGTTCATGGCTTCTTCCTGACTAAAGTATACATCATTTACAGAAACACCAATCTGTTCTGCTTCTAAACCAGTCTTTTCCATCATGTCTGCAATAATTACAATGGCTTTTTCATGAGTCATTCCACCAAAGAAACGATTCAGCATCCCGATACGATCCTGATTATAAGTAGCAATGGCTGCTTCCTTTTCTTCTTGATGCGCGATCTTCTGATCTAATTCCGTAATATAATATTTCAACTCTTCATTTTTTGCATTTGTCTCAGAAGCCTTCTGCATGTTTGGACGAAATACAAGAAAATATGCCATAGCAAGTACTAAAATAGAAAATAAAATGTATAACAACATTTTGTCTCTCTCTGTTATATTTGACATCACATTATTTTTCTTCTTCATGACTTTCTTCCTCCCCCTTACTCTGCTGTAGTACCTGTCGTGTCTGTTGTAGTAGTGTCTGTAGTGGTAGCATCTGTGGAAGTGGTACTATCCTCCACTGCTTCTGTTGCTTCCTCATCAGTTGTTGCCTCTACTAGCTCACCTTCTTTTTCCAGACTGATTTCTTCGCCTGTAACAGCCACAAACGGTTTATATACACAAGTAACGGTGTAGGTTTCTACAATCTTTCCACCTTCTTCGTCCTGATTCTCTGTAATCTCTGCTACCGAAGCATCCGCAATGCTCGGAATTCCTTTCAACTGTACCAACAAATCGGAAACCGAATACAAATTGGAATCTGCCTGAATACTCATAGAAACGGTTTCTGCCTCCGAAACCATGGATACTACATGCATGTTGGAAGGCATTACATTTTCCAGCATATCGCGGAACTCATTCAACTGATAATTTCGGTTGGTTGTCTGATTGTACATATATTCGGAATATTCATACGCAAGCTTTGCCTCTGCATAAGATGCATATACATTCTCAATATAGGCTTTCTCGCTTACTTCCTTATTCAAGCTGGTATTGGTGTATCTTGCTACCTGATAATTCACAATGGAACCCACGATCATACCGGCAGCTACCACACAACATCCGGCTAACACATACGCAAATGCCTTTGAACTTCCCGTATTCTTCTCTGCTCCCCGAATGTCTGGCGGAATAAATCCGACCGGAGCAATACTTGCACCAATGGCAGTTAAGTAATCCGCATGTTCTCCCTGTTGGCACAAGCCTTTGTTAAAGCTGACAGCAAAGAGACTGTCAATTACCTTCACATCATAACCGGTCTCATTTGTAAACAAAATCTCAATGCCTTTAAACTTAGCGCCTACACCTGCAAGGTAGATTGCATTGATTCTCTTGTCTGAGTTACGAGACATATAGTAATCTAACACACGGTTTACATTATTCATAATGTACTGAATGGTGCTGGTAACGTCTTCACGACCACGAATCTCTCTCATAACACGATTATAACTATCCGAAGCCATAGACACTCCATGATTTGCCTCTCCTCCCATATCCAAATGGGCATTGATTATTGACTCCTGCATCAATAAAGTAAGGGCATCTCTGCTATTGGTTTTTTCAAATACATCATTATCTAAGACTGCAGATACAATGTTCATAGCACCATATGGAATGGTTCTCTGTAATGCAAGCTTTTCATTCTCCATTACATTCACCAATGTGGTCTGTTCATTAATCTGAACAGAAACATTTACTCCACTTCCCACCTGCTTCTTCAATAACTGATAAGCACTGTTACCAACATAATCGATTGCAGAAATACGAAGACCTGCAATTTCTGCAAACCCATAAATATTTTTAATCAGGTTATTCGGTGCAGCCAATAACAATAATTTTAATTTCTTCTCTTCTTTTGTATTGATCTTTTCAAGAATACTATAAGAAATGGTATATTCAGATACATCCAGAGGGAAATACTCTGTTGCACTTGCATCGATAATAGACTGAATCTTGTTCTCAGCCACCAATGGAATGACAACTTCACGGTTTGCAATCTTCGTAGAAGTAATGGTGAAAATCGCATCCTTCACATTCATTTTCGCAGCTGCTAAATTAGATTTCAAAGTCTGCGCCATCAATTCCTTGTCTAAGATAAATCCATCTTCCACAATGTTGTCCGGTGTATCAAAGGTAACACAGTTTAACACATGTGGATTCTTTTTTCCTTGTTCTACTTCACATACACGTGTATTATGTATGCCAATTTCTATACTTAATACTTTCTTTCCCACAATATTTTCCTCCTTCTTCTATATGATGTCTTTCCCATCGCACAACACAAAAAACCGCCGTTTTCTATACATACAACATCATTTACTTAAGCCATGAACTTTCACGAATTGATTGATCCGCGAATGTATTGTTAATTCTTTGTCCTCTGCGATAAAAAACACATCCAAATCCTTATAGTATCTGGTCCAATCCGGAAACCTTCAGATACCATTCAATAATCTGGTCACCCCAGACCATCATAATATAAATGCCTGCCGCTAAATAGGGACCCAATGCCAACATTTTTTCTGCCTTTGATACCTTCATACGAATGGAATGGATCACAGCACCTAGGATACAGGCAATAAAAAATGCCAAAATCACTTTCTTCCATCCTAATACTAATCCTGCAGCCATCATTAGAGTGGCATCTCCACCGCCGATAATGGACCCCCCCGATACGATAAATAGAATTTCAAGAACCAATCCGACGGAACAAAATCCGAAGATATACAAGGATATATGCTTGAAATCCGCAGCTGCACACACAATCCCCATTACTCCGATAAATACGGTCAATCCAAAGGGAATCTCAAAGGTTCGAAAATCGATCACTGCAATGACAATCAATGCAGATGTAACAAAACAATAAATGGAACTAGTCAAGGATAGTCCATTTACCATAAAAATCAGCAAATATAAAATTGCATTTAAAGCTTCAATCAGTGGATACTGGATAGAAATATGTTCCCCACACTTTCTGCACTTCCCACCCAGGAAAACATAACTGAATACCGGCACCATATCATACCATGCTAATTGATACCCGCAGGAGGTACAATGGGATCGTTCGACCACAAAGTTCTCTCCTGCAGGAATACGGAGAATCAAAACGTTTAAGAAACTACCGATTACCAGACCATATACAATTGTCATTATATAAATGATAGCTGTCATCTTCATTCTCCTTTACTTACCAATTTCTGTTTTTTCATCCGATATATGCAACATTAAAATTAGCATTGCAAATAACCATGTTTGCTTAGTTCAAACTAAAACCATTTGGCATATCATCTACATATCCACTAAATTTAGAGCTTACAATAAGTCCACCATGTTCATTACCTGTTGCAATAGCTTGCACATAACATACACCTTCGGAGTTTATGCCAAATGTAACAGTTGCACCTTTTGCCTCTTTCGATTTTAACACAGCTGTAAGCTCGGCATCAGTATCATATGCATCACCAGCAAATGTCTCATACTCGCCTTTCACATCTGAAGGAGTACTTGGCAAACTAGCAATTCCGTTCCATGAAGCTGCACCTCCATTATACTCTGATTCGGCAATTGCAGACTCTAAATTTGTCAAGCAAGCATCCATGGTATTTTGATCTTTTCGTGCTCTTGATTTTTCAAGGTACGGAATCAACTGTGTTCCAATCAATGCCATCAAAATAGCCATGATTGCGATTACGATAATCAACTCGATCATCGAAAAACCTTTTTTACCCTTCTTCTTCTGTAGATCGTACATTTTCTTTAACATACCCATCTCTCCTTTTCTTTTATAGATTTTTTGTTATATTAAAAGTGCAAATGCACAATTAATCATCCCCACATTTACTAAAAGCAAATTCTTTCTAACCTCTCTTTATCCTTCCTCCAAAGCCGAGTACATACTTAAGATCGGCATATAGATTGCTAAAAGAATAAAACCAATAAGCACACCAAGTACTACAATCATCAAAGGCTCCAACAAGGAAGTTAATGCAGCGGTCGCAGTCTCTACTTCTTCCTCGTAATAATCGGCAATCTTCTCCAGCATACTTTCCACATTACCGGTCTCCTCACCGATACGGGTCATCTGATGTACCATTGGTGGAAAAACCCCAGCTTCGCGAAGTGGCACCGACAATGGAACTCCTCGCTTAATCTCATCTACCGACTCGTCCAATGCAGAACGAATGATAATATTGTTCATAACCTTAGACGTAATATCTACCGCATCTACCAGTGGAATACCTGCTGCCAGCAAGGTACTCAAAGTTCTAGATAAGGTTGCGGATGCGGACTTTATAGTTAAATTTCCTACGGCTGGCATATGCAACGCCAACCGCGAGAAGAATAACTGTCCATTCGGGGTCTTACTAAATGCCCGTACACCTACTACTGCACCTGCAACGATCACTGCCAATAACCACCAGAATCCCTTTACAAAATCACTCATGGCGGTGACAATCTTCGTAATCATAGGAAGGTCAGATCCCAACTGGTCAAACATATCCTGAAACTGTGGAAATACCACAACTAACATTACAATCACAACGACGACTGCTACAAGCATAACGACAATAGGATAAATCATGGCTTTCTTAACGGTACTCTGCACCTTTGCCTGCTTCTCGAACTGGATCGCCATTCGTTCAAAGGCAATTTCCAAACTACCAGAAGCCTCTCCTGCCTCCACCATATGAATCAACAATGGCGGAAAGGTCTCCCTGTGCTTCATCATAGCAGAGGTAAGGCTCTCACCTTTCTCTACATCGATCTGCACCTGCTTAATGGCTTCCCGAAGAGTCTTATTCTCTGTCTGATCGGCCAACATCTGCAAGGCGTTTAATATGGTTACCCCTGCAGATAAGATACTATTAAACTGTCGACAAAAAACACTAAGATCTCTCGCCTTTACTTTTTTCCCACCAATACTAATATCTTTACTAAGGAAAGTCTGTTCTTTCACAGAAATGGGAATCAAGCCTTCGCTCTTTAGAAATTCCTTCACACGTTCCTCATTCTGTGCTTCCATGGACTTCTTAATCTGCTTACCAGACTTGTCCAACGCTACATAATCATATGTTGCCACTATTCTTCACCTCTCTACTCCACCTTGTGTTTAGAACATACGCTTCTCAAGAGAAGCAGGATCTACCGCATAAGACAGAGCAGTCTCTGCGTCAATCTTTCGCTTCAAATACAAATCAAAAATCGCATCATCCATCAACTGCATTCCAAGCTTTCGATTGGTCTGGATCATAGATGGAATCTGATGACTCTTGGCCTCTCGGATTAGATTCTTAATGGCCGGATTGGCAAGCATTACTTCAAATGCTGCTGTTCTGCCTCTTCCGCCTACAACCGGCATAATCTGCTGCGAGATAACTGCCTCTAACACTTCCGCTAACTGAATACGGGTCTGCTGTTGCTGCTCCGGCGGGAACACATCGATGATACGGTCAATGGTAGGTGCCGCACCAATGGTATGCAAGGTAGAAAATACCAAATGTCCCGTCTCAGCCGCAGTCAGTGCAGTCTGAATGGTATCCAGGTCACGCATCTCTCCTACCAGGATTACATCCGGGTCTTCACGGAGTGCTGCACGAAGCGCATCACCAAATCCGCAGGTATCTAATCCAACCTCTCTCTGATTCATAACGGACTTCTTATGATTATGCACATACTCAATTGGATCTTCCAATGTAATACAATGATGTGCATAGGTCTCGTTGATAATATTCATCAAGGATGCCAAACTGGTAGACTTACCACTACCGGTAGGTCCGGTAACCAACACCAAACCACGACGAAGCTTGGTCAAGCCCAAAATAGAACTTGGCAACCCTAACTGCTCCGGCGAAGGAATCTCTGTATTGATCAAACGCAATACAGCCGCATAAGTACCTCTCTGTTTAAAAATATTTACTCGAAAACGCCCCAAGTCCGGTAAAGAATAAGAGAAATCCACCTCTCCCTTCTCCACCAAAGTCTCTGTAGTACGCTTCGAAAGCATCGGCTGAATAATCTGTTCCGTATCTTCCGGCATCAGTCTCGGACAACTGATCATATCCTCCAAAATACCGTGAATTCGAAACTTCGGCGGTACGCCCACTGAAATATGTACATCCGAAGCCCCCTTTTGTCTTGCTTCTGCTAATAACTCCTGAATTGTAACCATAGTCTCTCCCCTTCTCTGTTCTAATGGGTAATTCCTGTTCTATCTGTCCTGCTAATTATCAAATGAAATACGCTTCATCTCTGATAAAGATGTGGTACCGCTTAACACATACTTGGCTGCAGACATGCGTAAGGTCTTCATTCCCTGTTTCAATGCCATATCCTTAATCTGATCTGCATTTCCATGCCCTGATATCACTTCTTTCAATGCAGGTGTCACTTCCATAATCTCATACACACCAATTCGGCCATGATATCCGGTACTATTACACATATGACAACCTACCGGCTCATAGATAACCGCTTCTGACCCCGGTTTCATACCCAAAGCCTCTAACTCAGCCGAGTCTGCAATGTGACTCTTCTTACACTTCGGACAAAGTCTTCGAACCAGACGCTGTGCAATAACCCCTACTACAGAATCCGCAATCAGATACGGTTCTATTCCCATATCTTCCAAACGGGTAATGGTACTGGCTGAACTGTTGGTATGTAAGGTACTTACTACCAAGTGACCGGTAATGGATGCCTTAACGGCAATCTCTGCTGTCTCATTGTCTCGAATCTCACCGATCATGATAATATCCGGATCCTGACGCAAAATCGAACGTAAGGCATTGGCAAAAGTCATATCTGCTTTATTATTCACCTGTACCTGGTTGATTCCATCTACATTGGCCTCCACTGGGTCTTCTACTGTGATAATATTCACATCTTCTGTATTCAACTCACTAAGAGCGGTATAAAGTGTGGTAGACTTACCACTACCTGTAGGTCCTGTAACCAAAATAATTCCATGTGGATGTTGTAAGATACGGTCAAACTGTATCAATTCATCCGGTGCCAATCCTAAATCTTTCTTATCTCGGTTCAATGCTTTCTTCTGTGTAAGACGCATAACGATCTTCTCACCATAAACGGTAGGTAATACGGATACACGAATGTCGTACTCAACACTATCTACTACGCTTGTAATACGACCATCCTGTGGTTTTCTCTTCTCGGAAATATCCATACCACCAATAATCTTAATACGTGCCACAATGGCACTCAACAGATCAATGTCATATTCCATAGCCTTCTTCAAAACACCATCAATACGGAAACGAACTCGAACCCGATCTTCCAATGCTTCGATATGTATATCGGAACTTCGCTGTCTGGCAGCCTGTTCAATAATCTTATTCACCAACTGTACAATCGGTGCATTGCTTACATCTTCATTGGCCTCTTCCTCTTCTCGACGCTTCTCCGCAGACATCTCTTTGCGTTCCTTGGCAAACTTTTCAGCCACCTTCATAGCTTCTGTATTACCAAAGTACCGGTCAATGGCTGCTGTAATATCTCTTGGTGTAGCAATAACCGGTTCAATCTGGAAATTCGTCAAAATAGCCAAGTCATCTACCGCCACAATATCCAACGGATCTGCCATGGCCACTCGCAATACATTCATATTCTCAATACTGAATGCAAAAGGCAACAATGTGTTCTTACGAAGCACATCTTCTCGAACCAATTTCAAAATCTCTTCCGGAATTCGAATCTCCGATAATCGTACACGATCCAGAGAAAGCTGTCTCTGTAAGGCTGTCACAATGTCATCCTCCGTTGTCATATTCAATTCTACAAGAACAGCACCAAGCTTCTTACCGCCCATACCACGCTGCTTCTCTAACGCTTCCGTTAACTGTTCCTCAGTAATCACGCCCTCTGAAACCAGAATATCTCCCAATCTCTTCTTCTTGCGTCCTCTTTGTTCTGAAAATTGTATACTCATATCCAAACCGCCTTACTTAAAAAACTATCTATATTATACTATTCTTTCAATCTGTTATCAAGTTTTTTATGTGATTTTACACAATTTCAACACATTTTTCATATTATTTTATACGTTTGTAACAATTTGACAAATCATCCAGTTACCCATATTTTCTATCTTCCAATTTTTTCTTGTTTTGTGCTTTTTATCCATTTCATAACAGACATCTTCTTTTTAGTATGTTTATCGTCCCATTCTTTCCTTTTCTCAATAGTACAAAAGTCCTTTTTTACATTTTTATAAAACATTTGTAACCTCTGGCTCCCATGCATTGCAGGTTACACGTTCAACCAACGCAAAAAAGACTGTGGCACTAAGATTGTTTTACAAAATAGAAAGGATTGCTTTCCAAACAATTCACTATTCTGTATTACTTCTTCTTAATACCACAGCCCCTTATCTAATGTCTATTTCGTTTACTTCACGTCCTTGATACTAAAACTTACTCTGCCCATCTTATCTTTTCCAAGGCAAACAACTTTCACATGGTCACCCAAAGTCAAAACATCTTCCACGCGATTCACCCGTTCCTTTGAAATCTTAGAAATATGAACCAAACCTTCCTTACCTGGTGCAAATTCAACAAACGCACCAAACTCACGAATACTTACTACATCACCTTCTAAAATCTGACCTTCCTCAAATTCTGTTGTGATGATCTGAATCATATTTACAGCCTTATTAATCTTCTCTGCGTCTGTACCGCATACGGATACTGCACCTTCGTCTGTAATGTCAATCTTTACACCAGTCTGCTCGATGATTGCATTGATTGTCTTGCCTCTCTGACCTACTACATCTCCGATCTTAGCCGGGTCAATCTGTATCTGAACGATCTTCGGTGCAAATTCTCCCAATTCTTTTCTAGGCTCTGAAATGGCAGGCCTCATACAAGTATCCATAATAAACAAGCGAGCCTCGTGACATCTCTTAATTGCACCTTCTACGATATCCCTGGTAAGTCCGTGAATCTTAATATCCATCTGGATCGCGGTAATACCATCCTCTGTACCGGTTACCTTAAAATCCATATCTCCAAAGAAATCTTCCAACCCCTGAATATCGGTTAACAATACATAATCATCGTCTGTCTCTCCTGTTACCAATCCGCAAGAGATTCCTGCTACCATCTTCTTAATCGGTACACCTGCTGCCATCAATGACATACAAGAAGAACAGGTAGATGCCATAGAAGTAGAACCGTTAGACTCAAAGGTCTCAGATACGCTACGAATTGCATATGGGAATTCTTCCTCTGTAGGAAGCACTGGAAGAAGGGCCTTCTCCGCCAAAGCTCCATGTCCAATCTCACGACGTCCCGGTCCTCTGGATGGTTTTGTCTCCCCAACGGAATAAGAAGGGAAATTATAGTGGTGCATATATCTCTTACTTGTGACAGTCTCATTCAATCCATCAATCTTCTGTGCCTCTGACAACGGTGCCAATGTGGTCACATTACAGATCTGTGTCTGTCCTCTTGTAAACATAGCCGATCCATGGACTCTAGGGATAATATCCACCTCTGCTGCCAAAGGTCTGATCTGTGATAACTCACGACCATCCGGACGCTTGTGGTCTTTTAAGATCATCTTACGAACGGTCTTTTTCTGATACTGATATACTGCTTCATCAATGAGACCAAGCCATTCCTCATTGTCAGCAAAAGCTTCTTCCAATTGATCTTTTATCTTGCGGATATTCTCATCTCTTACCATCTTATCATCTGTAAAGACAGCTTCCTCCATCTTTTCTGCCGGGAACATTTCCTTAATCTTTGCAAATAATTCTTCCGGAATGGCACAGCTAGTATAACTGTGTTTCTCTTTCCCGCACTCTGCAACAATCTTATTGATAAATGCAATAATTTCCTGATTGATCTCATGAGCCATATAAATGGCTTCGATCATCTTGTCATCTGGAACTTCATTTGCACCAGCCTCAATCATGATCACTTTCTCGCTGGTGGATGCCACTGTTAATTTCAAATCTGTCACAACCATCTGATCCTGTGTAGGATTCACGATAAACTCTCCATCGATCAAACCAATCTGTGTAGTAGCACATGGTCCGTCAAATGGAATATCTGATATGGCAGTAGCAATAGCAGAACCTAACATAGCAGTCAACTCCGGACTACAATCTGGATCTACTGACATAACCAGGTTATTCAAGGTCACATCATTCCGATAATCTTTTGGGAATAATGGACGCATCGGTCTGTCAATAACACGGGAAGTCAATACTGCATTCTCAGATGCCTTTCCTTCTCTCTTATTAAATCCTCCTGGGATCTTACCTACCGCATACAACTTCTCCTCATACTCCACACTCAACGGGAAGAAATCAATCCCATCTCTAGGCTTCTCTGAAGCAGTCGCTGTAGACAATACTGTGGTATCTCCGTAGTGCATAAATGCAGCACCATTGGCCTGCTTGGCAACTCTTCCCACATCTACTGTCAATGTTCTTCCACCAAGTTCCATTGAAAAACTCTTAAACATAATCTCTCTCCTTTTCCAGAAGACGCCGAAACCACTAAGCAACCAATGTTCGTACCTGTCCGAAGGATACGTCCTCTCTCAGAACACCCACTAACAAAAACGAACATTACCTCCTTAGAAGTCTCGTCTACGTCTCCTTCTTTTTTCCTGACTTTTCGTCACCATTCCCATTATACCATCACAAAAAGAAATATTCTACTATTTTTTTCATATTTCCTAGAGTTTCTCTTTCTGTTCACAGGTAGGTAAAAAATAGAGAGACTGCAACTTAGCAATGCAGTCTCTCTGTTTTCTCGTGTCCGGAATCTGTTTGATTCCCAAGCACTCTGTTATTTTTTAATTTTTACTTTCTTTTTGCCACTCCAATCACCATACAGCTTTTGTCCATTCACAGTCTTGTATGCCCGTACTCTTACATAGTATGTCTTTTTCTTTCTCAGTTTTTTAATAATGACACTGGACTTTTTCGCATTTATCTTTTTTGCACCTTTGAAATTGGATTTTAAGCCATATGCAATCTGATAGCCTTCCGCACCATCCACAGTATTCCATATAATCTGCATTTTCTTCTTTCCTGTATTTTTCGCAGATTTGATGACTGCTTTTCCTGGTTTTAACACCTGAATTTCTTCCGCACCCACAACTGCGACTGTACATTTTGCAGTTTTGTTTGATAATGCAGAGGTTGCCGTGATGGTCACACTACCTGCTGCCACTGCAGTAACTTTAATATTGCTCTGGTTTGTGGCTGCAGGTGTTCCTTTTTCAATGGTCACAATTCCTTCCTGTGACAATGTCCAGGTAATATCTTCGAAGGCAGTCTCTGGCACTAAGGAAGCAACCAATTCAAAAGAATCTCCCTGATTCAAAGTTTTTTCTGCCTCACTCAATGCAATGGATGTGGCAGGTGCAGATACCGTTACCACACAAGAAGCAGAAATATTCCCTTCGAAGTTACTACAAGTAATAGTAGCTACGCCCCTGGAAACGGCCGTTACCTTTCCAACTTGAGATACCGTAGCAATCTTCTCGTCTGACGATTTCCATACAAGCTGTTCTGTGTTATTCTCAGGCAAAGAAGATGCCTTTAATGTTGCATTTTTTCCCGCTTCCAAAGAAAGTGTAGCTTTGTCCAAGGTAATGGATGTAGCCGGTTTATTTTCGATTACCGTTACAATTCCACTAACCGTTTTCCCTCTTGCATTGTTTTCTGTGGCTTTGATTGTTCCAGTAATGGTAATCGTTCCCGGATTCAATGCAGTCAAAACACCATTTTCATTTACGGTCGCAATGTCCGGACGATTGACCGTCCATGTAACTAAATCGGTACTATCCGAAGGTGTAAATACCGCTTCTAACTGTAGAGTATGATTTGCAACAATAGATGCAGCCCCACCTGAAATCTGTGTTTTTGCCCCCGTAGAATCTACGGCATTGATATGAAAGCTTTCAGCCGGTCTGTATACTGTCACATTTAATGTCTTACGGATTCTTCCACCTAATGTCTCTAAATACAAGGTCGTATTTCCCGGCTTCAATCCCTTTACTTCCAGAAGCACTTTTGTACCATCATCGATCAATGAAGTTCCACCGGAAATCAAAGTCTCACCTGCAGGGACACTTGCAAACGATACATCATCACAGGCACCCAGAGAGCTGGATATATTGATCTCGTAATATGATGATACACCTGTGTCCACGTAAATGGTATCCCCGATTATAGTTGATTCTGCAACCGGATTTACAGCCATAGAATCTGCCGGATAATTGATATTTTCCCTTTGCACAATAGTAAAGGTAGCGGATGTAGAACCACTTAAATTCAGACTAGAAGCAGTCGCCTTTATGGTAATGGTAGCGGTACCCACTGAAATATTATTCTCGTAGGTTGCCTCATAATCCACGCCTTCCACCAAAGCAGTCTCTCCAATGGTCACATTTAATTTTGGCTTAACCGGAGAACCACCCACGTAATACTGCGTAGGTATCGGTGCAATGCTCACTGACTTCATGTCTGCCTTTGCAATTCGGAACGTTATTTCTTTTGTCTCGTTATAATTTCCCATTCCGGTAAGGGTAGCCTTTGCCGTTCCTGCATTAACATTATCTGCATAAACGACGGCATAATCCACTCCTGCTACCAGAATTTTCTCCCCATCTTTCACCGCAACCTCCGGTGAAAGTGCAGAACCACAATAGGTCTGTTGTTCTATGGCGGCAGTAACCCTGGTAATCGATTTCGGTTCAATGGTGAACGTAATCGACTTGGTTCCTGTGTAGTTTCCATTTGCTACAGCAGTCAGCACCAACTTGGCATTGCTTCCCGCATTGATATTATCGGTATAAGTCACCTCAAAATCGGTTCCAACAGCTACATTTTTTGTATTGTATTTTACAGAAAAGGTAGGAATCACTTCTGCACCTGTATAAACTGGGTTCTTTGTAATAGTAGCAGTTACGCCGTTCAAATCATACGGATAAATGGTGAATTCCTTCTGGAAACTTCCGGTAAAGTTACCCTTTCCTGTAATGGTAGCCGTTGCCGTCCCTGCATTGACGTTATTAGTATAGGTCACAGAATAGTCTGTTCCATCGACCAAGGTCTGTGTTTCATTTCCAACCGTATAGGAAAGAAAAACATCCGGCTTCAATTGACTTCCCGTATAGGTCTGATTTTCAATGGAGCAACCAATTTCCGAGTCAGTCAGTCCATTGGAAATATCTTTTGCCACTACCTGATAATACAGAGGCTTACTGCCTGTATAGCATACCTGATCCCCATTTACGGTATAAGTATAATTTCCTTTTTGCGCACTGTCTGTACAAGAATCTGCCACCGTATAATCCTTGCCCTGTTCCAATGTGTACAAGCCATTTGCTCTGGCATCTCGATCCGTTGTCACCTTCACAGAAAATTCCGGTTTTTTTCCATTCGGCAAATAGGTAAACTGGGTACGATTGCTACTGTCACCACCCAATCCTTCGAAATTTGCATCCGAAATCCGACTGGTCACGGTCACCAATACTGAACTGCTATCCGACTCTCCATAAGTTACATTGACATAAGTTTGTCCAACCTGTCCAAAGGTAAGGGTGGCCGCACCTGCTGTGGTTTTTTCTACTGTAACCACATCTGTGTTCTCTGATTCCCATGTCACTTCCGGATTGGATACCACTGCTCCACTGGCAGCATCCTTTACCGTAACTGTAATATTCTGAGACTTTCCACCATAAGCAGCAGTTATTGTAGTATTGCTCAATGTCATATTGCTGGATTCTGTCACAGTCACCACACAGCTTGCAACCAATCCGGTATGCTCGGTTGTGGCTGTAATGGTGGCAGTACCCTCTCCCACACCAAGAAGCTTACCACTCTGATCTACTGTGGCCACAGTGGTATCGGATGAATTCCAAATCAACGCTTCATCTGTATCCTCAGGCACAAAACTGTAGCCCAAGGAAGCTCTGGAACCTTTTGCTAGGGAAAGGGTCTGATTTGTAAGAGTCACCTTTGAGGCTCCCTGCAATACACGGATGTTAATTGTTTTGCTTACCTTTGTATTACTTCTTGCAGTTGCAACCAGCTTAGCCGTTCCTCTTGCACGACCAACCAAAGAAACACTGGAACTTTTGGTTGTCACATTTAACAACGGTGCATTTTCTGTTACTTTCCAATCAAACTGATCATTGGGCTGGATATCCTGTAATACTGGACTCAGCACAACAGGATTTTTGTCTCCGATATACACATCAACTGTATCTCCGTCTACTGTGGCATTCTCTCTTTCCAGCTTTATCTGTGCAGTATCCGGCACACTTGGAAAAATCTCCACTCGAAAAGATGCAGATACTCCGCTATCTTTTGCCTGAAAGACTACGGTACATTCTTTTTTGGTTGTGACCGGTTTCAACACCTTTATCTCATAATATTTTTTACTGGCATTCTCCTCCGTATCTACATTAGTAACCTGAATATACTCTGGTTCTGTCACCGATGCCTCAATGGCTTCTGTGGCACCTTTGCCATCTTTTCCAATTTCTTCCACTCGAACCGTAACCGTATTCTGATCACGCAACGCTTTATAGGTAGACTGTGTATTATTCTCTTCTAAATATGTAATAAGCTTCTGAGCAGTGGAATAGACACGAACGGTACAGGTAGCCTGTACCTGCTGGTTATCTCCCTGAACGGTGATGGTAGTGGTTCCAGTCTTTTTGGCTGTCACAATACCATCCTTCACCACTGCCACGTCTGTATTGGAAGAAGTCCAAATCAGATCATCTGTGTAGTTCTGTGGAGTGGCTACAATATTAGAATACAATACAAACTCGTTTCCAATGGCAAATTCATAGCTCGTCTCTTTGAAACTCAACTTCTCTGCACTGACTGACTTAGAAATAGCAACTGGCTTTTCGCTCTGTATTCTACAATTACGCTTCTTTGTAACCATCAATGCCTGTGAGGAATCAGAAACCTCAATACCATTCCACGCCTGTCCAATTACATCTACAGAACCATTCTCCACATCCTTCGCTGTAAGAATACCTGTAGTCTCACCTATGGTAGCCTTTGTGGTATCACTGACACTCCAACGGAACTTATCTGTTGTGGATAAAGATGTGGTATAATCTCCCTCTTTCACCGCATCTAATCCAGTCTGCAATACTCTTGCTCCATAAGTCTTGCTCTTCTTACCTACAATAAATTCATCTCCAGTTACTTTGGCAGAAAGAGCCGGATTATAGAACTGGATCTTAGCCTTAAAAGTAGCCGTTACGGTATCTCCTTCTCCATAATTATACACATAGAGATATAATCCGGAACTAGGCCCTTGCACTTTTTTTCCTGAGATAATCCGAAGCTTTCCATTGGCAGCCCCAATACCAATTTCATTGGTCTCCTCCCAGATGAGATGACTGTCAACATTATTACGCACCTGTAATTTTTCACGAGATCCCAATGCATTCCCTGCTACATCGGTAATGGCTGCACCCCAGTTTCCCGAAGCACATGACACATCTAATGTGAGTAATTCCAGTACATCCATGTAAATGACATTGTTTGTGGCATTCGAGGAAACCGATTGATTTCCATTGAGAAAATCAATATTTTCCACTTGTTCTGCCTCACTATCCACTTTCAACACCTTACATTGGTTCTCCTTGTCATCTTCAACAGATGCTCCTCTCAATTCATTAAATTGAATTGAAATGACGGCTGCATCTTCTGCTTTGGCGATCTCCAGCCCATAAAAGGCATCGGACACAAACACCATAGCCAGAATCAGCACCATGCTAATTACGCGTTTCACCAGGGTTCTTCCCCGATTTTCACCCATGGAAACGCTTTTGTGATTCTGCACACTTTTCTTTCCCATTTGAATCTTCCTTTCTCTCACAATTGTAAAATTAATATAAAATCACACAATAATATTATACCATTGCCCCTATTTCATTTCAATAAAAGAAGCGACTTACTAGAAAATGCAGAACAAAGTAGACAAGTCCACTTCATCTCCCTATATTCCTCGCTCATGAGGGACTTGCTCTATAGGACGAACTTTCCTATAGAGCAAAAAAGAGCCTCACACTCTTTTTGTAGGGCGTGTGAGGCTCTTACTGTTCTCTCTAATTATTCTTCTGCTTCTGCAGCTGCAGGTGTAAATGTGCAATTTTCTACAATAAATTCTATTACTTTGACTCTCTGGAATTCATTTGTCAAAGTCTCTTTTCCAGCTTCCTCTTCTAAAGCATCTGTAGAGTCATACTGGAACTTGTTGGTATACTCTGTAAGCATCTCATCATACTCATCTTCTGTCAGTTCCAACTTTTCCTTCTTTGCAATGGCTTCTGCTACCAGACAACTTGCCACTTCTTTCTTTGCAGCTTCCAACTGCTGTTCTTCATAATCTTCCTTAGACTGTCCCATCTGCTCCAAGTAATCATCAATGGTAAGGTCATCTCCATAGTGGCTTAACATCTCTTCTACATATTTGTTGCTGTCTTCAATATACTGATCAATGTCCTCCTGAGGATAGTCCTTTATCTTACAATTTGCAACTACCTCTTCCCATGCTGCATCCTTCTTTGCCTCTTCAACTGTCTCATTCTGACTGTTAATCATATCTTCCTTTACGCTATTCTTATATTCCTCAACTGTTTTATAATCCGGGAAATTAGAAGTAACGAACTCATCATCCAAATCTTCTATCGTAGCTGCCTGCTTAATTTCATTTACTGTAACTTTGAATACCACATCCTGTCCTGCCAATTCATCACTCTGATATTCTTCCGGGAAAGTAAGATTAAGGCTTAACTTCTGACCCTTCTTGGCACCAATCAATCCATCTTCAAATCCATCGATAAAACTATTGGAACCCAATACTAAATCGTAACCCTGAGCAGTACCACCATCAAAGGCCTTTCCGTCTTTCAAGCCCTTATAGTCAATATTTACAGTATCGCCTTCTTTTGCTTTATAATTCTTGTCTGTTACTTCCTGTGAAATGGAAGACAACTGTGAAGCAATGTTTTGCTCTACTACTTCATCTGTAATTTCTGTTTCATCTGCTGTATACTCAATATTTAATCCCTTGTATTCTCCTAAATCTACATACTTGTTTCCGCAAGCTGTTGTTGTTGCCACCAACGCTGCAACCATTCCTAATGTTATAATTTTCTTCTTCATAGTTCTTATTCCTTCCTTTTCTCTACCTCTCTGATCCTTTATCTGTTCTTTCGAACAAATAGTTTTACTTTCGAAACTCTTGTGCCTTTGCTCTATGGGACGAACTTTCCTATAGAGTAAAAACAATACCTATCCTTTATACCACAGTATTGGCAAAATGAAAAGGCTTTTCTACACCAATTGCAAAAATCCGGCAAGATTCCCACGTTTTCCGTTTGTTTTTCGGTGGGAAAACAATAAATGTGAATTACAGCAGGTACATACACAAGAAATACTAATCTGTTCTCTGGGTACCCCTGCCTCCATAAATACAAGCTTATTGGCCATCCACAAATCCAACTGGTATTTTCCGGCACCTTTGTCTATAATCATTTGCTTTCGCATCCGCTCCACATCCTCCTTGGCCAGTTGTTGTTGTTCTGACACAATCCCAGTATCTATAATGTCTTGAAATGCCTCTGCCACATCTTCACTCACTTCATAACACTCCTGACAGATGGATGGTCCGATTCCCACGATCAAATCTTTCGGATCTGTTCCAAATTCTTTTTTCATCTCTCTTATGGTACTGGCTCCCATTTTTCCAACGGTGCCCCTCCAGCCGGAATGACTATGACCAATGACTTTATTCCTGGTATCTACAAGATACAACGGCACACAATCTGCATAAGAGGTACATAGCACTACCTCTTTTTCATTGGTAAGCAATCCATCAATGCCAGCCAGCTTCTTCTCCCTCAGGTTCTCACCCTGACAATCTTTCTTTCCTACAAGACACACCTTCGTATCATGCACCTGGTCAGATAAAACCAAATCCTCTGTCTTCATGTGTAAAGCATGACAGATCCTGCGATAATTCTCATCCACTCTCTCCGGCACATCTCCTCTGGAATAACTCAAATTCATAGTAGAGAATTCTCCCTCACTAACACCGCCTTCTTTTGTAGAAAATCCATGTCTAACATAGGGTAACGCATCCATAGAAGGGAATGTAAAGTAAGAAACTTCTCCCTCTCGCCTTAATTCCATTGGTTGTCCGCCTTCGTTATACGAAGTACCAAATCTATTTTGTTCTGTCCATTTTATTTGCATATTCTCCTCCTGTTATGATTCACACCCCATGACATTTACTTGAGCACAAAATCTTAATTTATGGGTTGGAATGTGGATATATCCGCAGACCAACCCTTTCATAAAAGTTCAAGACATTAGTAAATGACATGAATTCAAAACCGTATCCCTCACTACACCATAGCCTCAAAGGCATCTCGATACAAGGTGCACCGGCCATCCATTACCGTAACCACATCAAAGCGACAAGGCGTGTCCTCGCCTAACCCTTTGCAAGTCATATAGTATTGGGCAGTTCTTGTAAGATGCAGCATTTTTCTATAATTCACCGCTTCCTCCGGCATTCCGTTTTTACTATTTCTTCGGTATTTCACTTCCACAAATACCAAATAACCGGCTTCTCTAGCTACTATATCGATTTCTCCTGATTTTCCATAAAAATTATACTGCAAAATATGATATCCCTGCTCTTTTAAAAACTCCCCGGCTAGCCTTTCTTTTTCCTTCCCAATTTCTCGCTTATTGTACAATTTTTCTCCTTTTATCTCTGCTTAAGTCAATGTGGTGATGCCAGGGTCAAAAGGTCTTTTTAAATTAAATTATTGTATCACTAACACCTCTTTTGACCCCAGCATCATGTGGTTTACTTAAACACAAAACCTTACTTTATGGGTTGGAATGTGAATGTAAGATATATTCCAGGCCAACCCTTTCGTAAACATACAAGGCTTAAGTAAACGACATTGACGGATGCACTCGCCTAAATTTACTTTGGCATTTTCTCTCTTATACGGTCCATATCCCCTACAAACAC
>JBGVLO010000242.1:0-4585 GCA_045124315.1 Lachnospiraceae bacterium | reverse complement strand
AAAAACAATCATGATTACATTATGGTGAATGGAAAAAAGACAATACGAAAAGATTCACTTATTGTTATGCGAATTGTCTCAGGGAAGGGCGATGGTATGGAATTAAAAGGAACGTTGCAGATTGGTACGATGATTCCGGTTCCAGATACAGAAATTGAACTGTATGATGTTGAGAATGAACCAGACCAAGCATATAAAGACCTTGTTAATGAAGAAATTATTTATATCCGTAAGCATGAGAAAGCCATCGTTAAAAATGCGAAGGTCTTATATAGTAAAAGGAAAGCTAAGGATGAAAACAGAGTTGTTCAAAATTGCTTGGATTTTATAGCATTAGAAGCAGAATGTGATAAATGGGAAGTAAAAACCACTTGACAAATGCCATGAAAAAATGATAACATAACAGTGTTATTAGATAACGATGTTATGCTGTGTTATTGAGGTGATACAATTGAAACAGGACAAAGAAACAAAGATGAAATTACTTGCTAGTGCCAGGGCGGAATTTTTGGACAAAGGATATATGAAAGCCTCTCTGCGTACCATTTGTAAGAATGCCGGGGTAACGACAGGTGCATTATATTTTTTCTTCCGGGATAAGGCGGATTTGTTTGAGGCATTGACCAAGGATGTGGTAGAAGCTATTTATGCCGTTATGAATGGACATTTTTCTATTGAACATGACATGGCAAAAAAGGGAGAACTAGGTCATCCGGAGGATGCGGATAATCACATGCATTATGATGATTCCCAAAGGATTATTCATATGATGTACGAGCATAGAGACGATGTGTTGCTGGTTCTTACCAAAAGTCAGGGTTCTACGATGGAAGGGCTTGTTGATCGATTTATTGATACAGCAGAGCAACATTTTAAGAATATGGCTCGTCAAATGGAACAGAGGTATCCGGATAAGAAAGTGGATGATGGGTTTATACATTGGCTTGCCCATGAGCAGATAGGAGCATTTGTGTATATGATTACACATATTGAGGATGAAGAGCGGGGACTGAAATTTATGGAACAGCTCATCAACTATATGATAGCAGGCTGGTATGGAGTTTTTATGAATTAGAAGGACTAGGTAATTACTTAGTCCTAAAAAAATAACACTTACATAACATTGTTATGTTACAGGTACAAAGTTATAGGTAATTGCAAAACTATTCCCAAGATATCTTAGGTGGTGCAATAAACAAATATATTGGCAGGCGTTTTTGTATTATGACTGATACAATATTATGGTTTTGCAAAGGCCTCAGTATAAGGTTTTGTAGAAAGGAATGAAATTATGTATTTAGAAGTCAAAGATATGAAGAAAAGTTATGGTGAAGGTGGCAGCTATATTCAGGTATTGAAGGGGATTAGCACAGGAGTGGAAAAAGGTGAAATGTGTGTGATTCAGGGAACAAGTGGCTCTGGTAAGTCCACATTTTTAAATTGTATTGGCGGGTTGGATTTGTTGGACACCGGCAGCATCAAGCTAGATGGAGTGGAAATCGTAGGTATGAAGCCGGATAAGCTTTCAGACTATCGAAGAGATAATTTGGGATTCATTTTTCAGTTTTATAATTTAATTCCTAATTTAACGGTTCGAGAGAATATTCAAGTGTGTGAATATCTGACAAAAAATCCTTTGGATATGGATGAACTGATTGAAACTCTTGGTCTTACGGAGCATCAGAACAAGTTTCCAGCACAGCTTTCCGGTGGACAACAGCAAAGATGCGCCATTGCAAGAGCATTGATAAAAAATCCAAAGCTTCTTTTATGCGATGAGCCAACGGGTGCCTTGGATTCTAAGACCTCAAGAGATATTCTTGCATTGTTGGAAACCGTAAATGAAAAATATGGAACCACCATGCTTATTGTTACCCATAACAATTCCATCAAGAATATGGTACATAAGGTAATACGGATCAAAGATGGTCAGATCAGCAAGGAGTATCACAACGAGACAAGGGTGTCTGCAATGGAACTGGAGGATTTATAAGATGCAGAAAGTACTGAGAAAGAGAATATTAAGGGATTTAAAAGAAAATGGTATGCGTTATCTAGCCTTGAGCGCACTCATTATTCTTTGTATGTATATTATCATTTCGTTGATTGGAACCGCAGATACTATTATTATGGGTTCGGAAAAAGCAGCGAAACGCAACAATTTAGAGGATGGACAGTTTAGCTTGTTTGTTCCATTACAAGAGTCGGAAAAGGAAGAACTTAAGAAGGAAGGAATTACAATAGAGGAGCAGTTCTATCTGGACTACGAAATGGAAAATGGCAGCACCATCCGTGTATTTAAAAACAGAGAGGAAATTAACCTCATGGAAGCCGTGGAAGGGCAAAGTGCAGATACGAAAGAGGAAGTAGTGATAGAGCGTCGGTATGCTGAGGAGCATGAAATTAAGGTAGGGGATGACATTACCATTGGCGACAAAGTATTTGAGGTTGTTGGTATCGGATGTACCCCGGATTATGACGCGGTATACAAGGATTTTACTGACAGCAGTGTTAACAGTGTCCAATTTGGAACAGCATTTGTAACAGAGGATGCGTATGTGACATTACTGGATGAAGGAAAAAGCATCAGGGCAGAGGAATATGTGTATGCATATTTGTTAAATAATTCTATGACAAATGAGGAACTAAAGGAAGCATTAGAGAATTTGAAGGTGAATGCGAATTCTGTTGATAATACTTATTTTAGGGAGTATTTGGAAGAGGCAGATGTTTTTCTTGGGGAGTATTTTGATATTGAGATATCAAATCTTCAAAGCTTTATTAAAGTGGAGGATAATCCACGAGCAAAGGCAGCAGCTGAAGACCAGGTGATTAATAAATATGGTGGTCTTATTGCGGGGGCTATCATTTTGGTGTTGTTTGCCTATGTGATTTCAGTTTTTGTAGTATATGGCATTGAGAAGGAAAACACCACCATAGGTGCGTTATATGCGTTAGGTGTAAAAAGAAAGGAATTGATTTTGCATTATCTTTGTCTTCCGGTTGTAGTAACATTTATTTCCGGAGCATTAGGTTGTGTAATAGGTTTTGCGGCCATTGGAGAAAGCACCATTATGGGTAATTGCTATGGTTATTTTTCTATTCCAAATATGCAGAATGTGTATCCTCCATACTTGATTGCCTATGGATTGGTGCTGCCGCCGATTCTTTGTATACTGGTTAACTGGCTGATTATACGTAAAAAGTTAAATAAGCCGGCACTTCAAATGCTTCGAAATGAGCAAAAGCATAGCCATATGAGCCAGATTAAGCTAGGAAAGATGGGATTTGTTACCACCTTCCGCATCCGACAAATGCTTCGTGAAGTCAGAACCTCACTAACGGTTGTGGGTGGTATGTTTATATCTTTGTTAATTCTGATGCTTGGTTTGGATTGTTACAGCATGTGCCGACGCATTAGTGAAGATAACAAAGCTGACACTAAGTTTGAATATTTATATACCTATAAATATCCGGAAAAGGAAGTTCCAAAGGGTGGTTATGAAGCATTTTCTAAGAGTGTGAAAAAGGAAAATCTAGGTTACAACTTAGATGTGACAATTTTAGGTATTACTGAGGATAATCCGTTTTTTGATGTGGAGCTTACTAACAGCAAGAGTGAGGTGGTTATTTCCTCGGCTATGGCGGAAAAATATGGCATTGAAGAGGGTGAGATTTTTGTGGTAGAGGATGAGGAAGCGAAGATGTATTATGCCTTTACCGTAAAGGAAATTGCACAGTATTCCACCAGTTTTTATGTGTTCATGGATATTGATTGCATGCGTGAAATGTTTGGAGAAAGCGATACCTATTATAATCAGGTGTTTGCAGACCGGGAATTAGATATCGATCCGGGACGTCTTTATGGTGTTACTACGAAGAAGGATATTGAGAAGGCAGCAGATGTGTTTATTCATGAAATGACACCGATGATTACTATGATGATTGTATTTTCATCTTTGATTTTTGCAGTGGTGATGTACCTGATGATGAAAGTGATGATTGACCGTTCGGCATTCCACATTTCTATGGTGAAGGTGTTTGGATATCGCACGAAAGAGATTAAGAAGCTTTATCTTAATGGGAACTTCTATATCATTGCAGTGGGGGCACTGATTTGTATTCCTCTTGCAAAGAAATGTATGGATTTGATCTATCCGGCTATGGTTTCTAATGTAGGATGTGGAATGAATGTTGCATTTACACCTGGGCTTTATGCCATCATTTATATAGGGGTTATTCTTGTATATCTGGTGATTAACCGGTTGTTGGTAGGAAGATTAAACAAGGTGAATCTGGCAGAGGTTCTTAAAAACAGGGAGTAAAATCAGGAATATAAAATCAGCAGACACCTAGGTGTGTGCTGATTTTTTTGCTTATACTAAGGCTGGTAGAAATGTAAATTTAGTTATCTCCATTTTGTGCTCCCGCAATTCTAAAACATTCGAAATCCGCCCTATTCGGGCTACTTTCTCATGTTTTGCGGGTTCCAAAGTCATACTTTTTCATGCGAGTATGAAAAGTATGAGCTTTTGACCCTGGTATCATGATATTGACATTCAAACAAAAGAAAGGCGGAACAGTA
>JBGVLO010000241.1:0-3810 GCA_045124315.1 Lachnospiraceae bacterium | reverse complement strand
CGGTACTTAATGAGCGACTTGTCGCGAATTTAACCGAGATGATTCACGGCCTTAATCATAGAAAGATAATTATGCAAGTTTACTTGCTAATAATTATCTTTCTATGATTAAAAGGTCAATTGACGTAGCTTGTAAACAGGTGACACCTACAGGCGGCACCTAGCCACGCTAGTGGCGGTTTACAAGATATGTCGTGAATCATTGAGGTGTAGTACCGCTACGAGCCGAACGCAGCGAGAGCGTGCCTGCATTGTTTTGTTACTTTTGAATCACTTTCACATAAAATATTATAGTTTCGCAATCACCTAATCTTTAACCATTATAAAAGGTGCCGAAAAAATTTTTTTGAATCTCTTTTTGGGGATGTCAGAAATTCCTTGTACTTCCGGAAAGGATGTGCTAGAATCTCTTTTGTCTGGGGAAACAAGTGAAAATCTTGTACGAGCCCGTCGCCGTGAAGTACAAAAAAGAAGAATTAATCTTACCGAAAGCCACATGTTAGGGACAGCCATTGGAGAAAATCTGAGAAGGCGGATTAATTTAACTTAGGACTTATTGAGAATCATTAAGATATACAATGATTTATCAGAAATCGTTGAGGTATACAATGATTTATCAGGATTCATTGCAGTTTTAGCAGAATGGTTTGTGTATAGTCTAAGTTTGGTACCAAGTCGAAATATCCAGGAAAAACAATCCCTTTTTATAACTGCGAGTGCCGGTTCTTTGGGAAAATAAAATTTAAGGAGAAAAAAGATGAGAAAAACAACAATGAAAATGCAAAACAAGAAAAAATCATTGTCACTTTTCCTTTGTAGTGTGCTGATTGTGGCTATGGCACTGTTTACAACCGGTTGTGGTGATAATGCGAAAACTTCGACTACCTCTTCACAAAATACTGAGGTGGCACCTTCTAAAGACGTTATTGTTCTGGGCGAAGGTAATACTACATTTGACTTTTCTGTAGTGAATAAAGAGGGGACAGAAACGTTTTTTGAAATTCATACGGATAAGCAGATAGTTGGAGAAGCATTGCAGGAACTTGAGCTGATTGCAGGAGAAGACGGACAGTATGGTCTTTATGTAAAAACAGTAAATGGTATTACTGCAGATTATGACAAAGATGGTGCATACTGGGCATTTTATGTGAATGGGGAATATGCACAGTCTGGCGTAGATACTACTAAGATTACAGAAGGAGAAAGCTACTCCTTTAAGGTAGAAAAATCGTGAAACTGACCATTAAGGAAATGACTATGTTTGCCATGTTGGGAGCATTAATGTATATTTCCAAAATGATAATGGAGTTTGCCCCTAATGTTCATTTGCTGGGAGTATTTACTATAGCATACACGGTGGTTTACCGAAAGAAAGCGTTATACCCTATTTATATTTACGTGATTTTAAATGGTATTTTTGGTGGTTTTGCCCCTTGGTGGTTGCCATATTTATATGTTTGGACGATACTTTGGGGTGTTGTTATGCTGTTGCCAAAGAAAATGCCAAAGAAAATTGCCCCTGTCGTATATATGGTTATATGTGCAGCTCATGGTTTTTTATTTGGAACCTTATATGCGCCGGTACAGGCAATTCTTTATGGATTAGATTTCAAAGGGACACTGGCATGGATTATTGCCGGACTTCCGTGGGATTTCATTCATGGAGTCAGTAATTTCTTTTGTGGAATCCTGATTGTACCGATTATTTTAATATTAAGGCGCGCAGAAAGAAACATGGCTAAAAATTAAAAAATAATGAGGGTCTTAAAGTAAATTTTGCCGGGATAGAGAAATCTGTTCCGGCAAAAGATATTTATTGACAAGACTTTCATACTATGATATTCTAACAAAAGTTTAAGAAAAAAGATGATTTAGAGTTTTTCTTATAACAATTATTAGGGACCACTCGTAAGAGTCAAGGCCATACGGACAGCCGGGTCCACTGCCGATTGGCAACTTAGTTGCCTTATTGATTGAGTTAAAAGCTCAAATTTTATAAGTTGGTTTCTTATAAACCGAATAGCGCATAGCGCTGACTTGTGAAACAGTCAATAAGAGTAGTAAAAGTAATGATTGCTATATAGACTCTGAATTTATTATAAGTAGAAGTATCTGAGGAATCCATTTCTTTGGTAGAATAGATTTTTGTTTTGTCACTTTATTGCATTACAGTGGCAAGGGATGGGTTGATACAGGATTATGGTAATGTTTGACGTTTCAAGCAGCGTATTTTATAAATACGTTGCTTTTCTTTTTTATATCTGTCAGTCTGATGTGTTTTCCACTCAGACAGATGATTTGTTGATGAGACTTTTAGAATAAACGGGAGGACTTGAGCATTGGAAGAAAGGATGAAACAGTTAGACCAGTCAAGAGCGCCTATTTACGAGGCTCTTGAAGAATTCAGACAAATGAGGGTGGTTCCTTTTGATGTGCCTGGACATAAGAGAGGAAGAGGAAATCCTGAACTTACAGAATTTTTGGGGCAGCAATGTATCGGGGTAGATGTAAACAGCATGAAACCTTTGGATAATCTTTGTCATCCGGTTTCTGTCATAAGAGAAGCTGAGATTCTTGCAGCGGAAGCTTTTGGCGCTGAAAATGCCTTTCTTATGGTGGGTGGAACTACCAGTGCAGTACAAAGCATGGTTCTTACTGCCTGTAAACGTGGAGATGAAATCATTCTTCCAAGAAATGTACATCGAAGTGTGATTAATGCTTTAGTACTAAATGGAGCAATTCCGGTTTATGTAAATCCGGAAGTAGATAAACGTCTTGGAATCGCCCTTGGTATGAAACGGGAACAGGTGGCAAATGCCATCAAGGAGCATCCAAATGCAGTGGCAGTACTGGTAAACAATCCTACGTACTATGGAATCTGTTCTGACTTAAAAGCCATTGTAAAAATGGCACATGACGCAGGAATGCTTTGTTTGGCAGATGAGGCTCATGGTACACATTTTTATTTCGGAGAAAATCTTCCCATATCTGCCATGGCAGCGGGAGCAGATATGGCAGCAGTATCTATGCACAAAAGTGGTGGAAGTTTGACACAATCCAGCCTACTTCTTACTGGAAAAAATGTAAATCCGGGTTATGTAAGACAGATTATAAATCTGACCCAGACCACTTCAGGAAGTTATCTTTTAATGTCCAGTCTTGATATTTCAAGACGTAATCTGGCCCTTCGAGGAAAGAAAATTTTTAAACAGGTACAAGACTTAGCGGAGTATGCAAGGGAGGAAATCAACGCCATTGGCGATTATGACGCTTTCGGAAAAGAGTTAATAGACGGAGATGCGGTATTTGATTTTGATCCTACCAAGCTTAGTGTACATACATTAGATGTAGGTCTTGCAGGTATTCAGGTTTACGATATGTTACGGGATGAATATGATATCCAGATTGAATTCGGTGATTTAGGAAATATATTGGCATATTTATCCATTGGAGACAGAGTGCAGGAAGTGGAGAGATTGGTGAGTGCTCTGGCAGAAATCAGAAGAAGATTTAGAGGAGATCCTTCCGGTCTTATGACTCAGGAATACATTGAACCAATCGTAGTGGCTAGTCCTCAGGAGGCGTTTTATGCTCCGAAGAAGAGTCTTCCTATTATGGAAACAGAAGGACATATCTGTAGTGAATTTGTAATGTGTTATCCTCCTGGAATTCCTATTTTAGCACCGGGAGAAAAGATTACAGCGGATATTTTAAAATATATTTCTTATGCACATGAGAAGGGCTGTCAGATGACGGGACCTCAGGATGCGAAAATAGAGAATTTGAATGTACTGGATATTTAGCCACGCTA
>JBGVLO010000240.1:0-11248 GCA_045124315.1 Lachnospiraceae bacterium | reverse complement strand
ATCCATTTTAAAACTTTAAAGTCTCTTTTATACATCTCCTACTTAGGTGGATATACCATATTCGGATTCTGCATATATGGTCCCCCATAAGGATTTTCATAATTATGATTCATGGACGGCATTCCCTGTTGCCCCGGATTTGCTTTACTCTGCCAAAAATTATACTGCGTACCTGCAGAGTGTCCATTCATGGAATATCCCCCCACAGACTGTTGCGTTTCTTCTTTTACTTCTTCTATATCTACGCTGTCTACTATGTCTTCTATTTTTCCTGTTTCATTTGGATGCACCGCCTGATCTTCTGACATTCCAGATGTCATACCTAAATTATTGTTTTCATCGAATTTATTATTCTCATCCATAGCTTTTTCTCCTTTCAACCCTTGTACTATTTTGAAGTATAACAACAATTTGTGTTGTCTTTGTGAATTTCTTCTCATATTTTACAAAAATTTCATTTTACTGTGTTCATTGCTCCTACAGAACGGATTCATGTTTTTTCATTTTTATTTTTAACTTGCGTAAATTTTGACCATACTGTATTATATATGAGTTATGGAGTATTTATTAAGGAGGAAAACCAATGATAAAAGATAATCAAAAACTCTTAAACCGATTTATGGTCGTTATTGATGGCATTTTAATTGTTTTCGCTTTTTTCTTTGCTTATTATTTGAAATTTAGTTTATATGGTACTTTAGAACAATTGGGAGTTGACAATGTGAAAACATTGCCATTTTATCCAAGGTTTGGTTACTATCCACCAGTATCCGAGTACGCAAACGCTCTTCTCTTCATTGTTCCTGGTTATTTGGTTATCTACAGTGTCTGTAACCTTTATTCACCAAGGCGAGCACATAGCAAACGTTATGAATGCTTTAGTATTCTAAAAGCAAACCTGTTTGCAATCTTATATTTTATTGCATTATTATTCTTTATGAAAATATCTATGAACTACTCTCGTTGGTACATTGTTTATTTTTGCGTAATCAATACAGTTTTTTCCATTATTTTCCGCATATCACTTCGCTACTCTTTAAAGAAAATGAGAAAAAAAGGAATTAACTTAAAGCACATTATATTAGTAGGTTATAGTGATATCTGTGAACGCTACATTGATGAGATTACTGCAAATCCATCCTGGGGATACAAAATTCACGGTATTCTTTCGGATAACAAAGAAATCGGATACACCTATAAAGAGGTTCCAGTAATTGCAAAAATCGACGATTTGACCGCTACTTTAGCAAAACACGAGACATTAGATGAAATTGCAATCACACTAAGCTTGAAAGATTATCAAAAATTAGAAAATGTTGTAAATACCTGTGAAAAATCTGGTGTTCATACAAAGTTTTTACCAGATTATAACCGAATTATACCAACACAGCCATATATCGAAGATGTAAACGGTATTGCAGTTGTAAATATTCGTAAAGTTCCACTAAATAACCTTATGAACAAATATCTAAAACGTTTAATTGATATTTTCGGAGCTACTGTTGCTTTGATTCTATTCAGTATTCCAATGTTGGTTATATCAATCATTATAAAAACTACCTCCAAAGGACCACTTATTTTCTGCCAGGAACGTGTTGGCCTTCATAATCGAAAGTTTAAAATGTACAAATTCCGTTCTATGTGCGAACAGACAGAAGCTGCGGAAAAGAAGGCATGGACAGTTAAAGACGACCCACGTGTCACTCCAATTGGGCGTTTTATCCGAAAGACCAGCATTGATGAATTACCACAATTGTTTAATGTATTAAAAGGAGAAATGAGTTTGATCGGTCCTAGACCAGAACGACCATACTTTGTGGAACAATTCAAAGAAACCATTCCAAGATATATGATCAAACACCAAGTTCGACCAGGTTTGACAGGATGGGCTCAGGTAAACGGGCTCCGCGGCGATACTTCCATCAAAAAAAGAATTGAATATGACTTATACTATATAGAAAACTGGACTCTCGGTCTGGATATAAAGATTTTATTCTTAACCTTCTTCAAAGGTTTTATTAATAAAAATGCTTATTAATTATGATTGAATACTGTAAAGTGGCTCTTTTGTATCTTACTATGAAAGTGTTTTTGTCATCCCACATTAAGACAAATACGAATACCAAAAGATACCTTAAGATCCACTTAAATTTTAGAAAAGGGGACTTATTATGGGGAATAAAAAAAGAAAAAAACAAAGCTATTCGAAAAAAAAATCAACAAAAAAGAAATCAAATGGAAAATTATTGTTAATCGAGTTTTTATTTCTACTTGTGCTTGTGCCAGTAGCTTTTATGATTTATAAGATCAGTCAAATTCCAACCTACGACATGAGTGAAATTACAATAGAACAAAACGACTTCCACGATGCTAATATAGAGAATTACACAAACATAGCCTTATTTGGCGTGGATTCCAGAGCAAATGAGCTCCAAAACAATACTCGCTCGGACTGTATTATGGTTGCCAGCATCAACAATCGTACAAAAGAAGTAAAGCTCACTTCCTTCTATCGCGATACTTATGTATACATTGCGGATCATGGCTATACAAAACTTACCCATGCTTATGCCTATGGTGGTCCATCCCTGGCTATGAGCACTTTGAATAAGAATTTCGACTTATCCATAACAGATTTTGTCACTGTTAATTTCAGTGCTCTTACTAATATTATAGATGCACTGGGAGGAGTAAACATTAAGATTACAAAAGATGAATTAAAATATGTCAATGCATATGCTCGAGATGTTGCAAAAATAAACGGTACTACGGTAAAAAAAATCAAAAAGCCAGGTATGCATACCTTAAATGGAATTCAAGCAACCGGATATTGCCGTGTTCGCTATACCGCTGGTGGGGATTTCACTCGTGCCCAACGCCAAAGAGCCGTTCTTCAGCAAATTTCAAAAAAGGTCTCAAAATCGAATCCTGTTACCCTTTATAAATTGGTAAATGAAATGTTACCTCAAATCTACACAAGCCTCGACACCAACGATCTTCTTGCATTGTCAACCGGGATTTTTTCCTACAACATATCGGAAGACTTTGGTTTTCCTTTCGAAAAGGACACCCCTACGATACGTGGTGCCTCTGTAGTAACAGCAAGAACTCTTTCCTCGAATGTAATTACCTTACATGAAAAATTATTTCAAACTCAAAATTATACACCATCCAGTACCGTTGAATACAGAAGCAACGAAATTCAAGGGTTTTATTGATTCCTTCTTTTTCTATATATTTTTCACCAAAAGAGCAAAGTATTTTTATGATTTTTTCGTCAAATTTACTTGATTTTTTTATGATTATCTGTTAGATTCATATTAGTTGTTGTAATCACTCGACTTAAAGTGTTCTTAACTGTCGTTTTATTACAGCATTCTACAAAGTCTGTGTCAGCGTTGTTTCCATAGACTTTGTCAAATACTATAAGCAACGCGGAAATGAGGTAGAAGGATGAACGAAGATATGACAAATTTTGTCGATGAAGACGGAGAAGATGCTGCAGTAATTACGATTACTTACGAAGATGGAACAGACGAAGATTGCATCGTTTTAGATATTTTCACTGTTGAGAAATACGGCGAGCAGGAATATGTTGCTCTCCTTTCTCTTCCTGATGATATAGAAGAAGCGGAAGATGATGAATTAGAAAGCGAAATTTTCATATTCCGTTACAAAGAAGAAGACGGTGAAATCACTTTAGATCCGATCGAAGACGAACAGGAAATTGCCGATGTTCAGGCTGCTTTCGAAGCTACATTGGACGAGGATGAGGAAGAATAATTAAACCTCTACATATGAATTCAGTTTTATATGGAGTTCTATAAAAAAGAGTTTTGCTTGCAAAACTCTAGCGCCACTTTTGCGTCGCTCTTGCGACAAAACACATCTGCAAAAGCGTGCGCATCCTCGCGGAGTGTTTTTGCTATCTAGGACGACCTTTCCTATATAGCAAAAAAGGAGTGTAAACAATGGCTCTCATCATTTTTTACACTCCTTTTTGTTTATTCCTAAAAAACATCTCCAAATACTTTTTCTAACTATTTCTTATACAATTGCTTTTCTCTCGCATATTCGCTTGGTGTCATGCCCACAATCTTTCGAAAGATACGGCTAAAATAATTGGGATCTTTATATCCAACCTGAAAGCACACTTCCTTAATTGTATGTTTTCCTAACCGAAAATTCTTCTTTGCCTGTTCAATTCTTAATTTTGTCAGCCAGTCCACATAATTTGATCCAGTTTCCTGCTTGAAAATCTTACTAAAATGCTGAGGACTAACCCCTACATATCGAGAAACTTCCTCCAAGGAAATTTCTTTGTCAAAATTCTTTTCCATATAATCTACAGCTATTTTTACAGAACTCGAAGTATTACGCCCTTGATATTCCTGGATTTGTTGTAAAATAAACTCAAACTTTTGATATGCCCATTTTTCAAAATCTTCTACACTATATAATTCCTTCGTCCATTGATACAAATCCAAAAACTGTAATTCACAGTTTCCATCTGTATATGCTACATGACAACAGATATTTAATAACTGCAATATAATATTTTTCTTTGCATCCTCAGAAAAATTACCCAGTCGTTGCAATAATCCATAAAAAATCTCTGTAGCATCTTCTCGAACAAACTTAACCGAATCCATAAGTTTATTAATTTGATTCGTGTATTCTCTCTGATTTACATATTTATCCTTACGATACAACCAGCGCTCTCGTTCCACATCTTTCGTATATTGTTGCTCGATTGCATTTTGGTAGGAATCATATATGTTTTCTACTTTGCAAAATCCACCCAGGTATACACTTACATTTATTTTTATCTGATCCGTTATAACAGTCTCAATCTCCTGTCTAATTTTTTCTTGAAATTGCGTAACAGATAAGCATTGGACCTTTTCTTTTTCCATGCCAAAATAAATCACAATGTGATTTCCCACTTTAGGGCCAATTGCACATGAATACTTTGATTTTAAAACTTGCGAAAGCTCGTCATATAGTTTTTTATTTAATAAAATTTCATCTTTCATTTCATATGCGTCATGTTTACATACTATATTACAAATGCACCCATACTCCGGTATTCCCATAGTCTTGCAATAAGAACGCAATTGCTTATACTCCGACACTCCATATAACATGGAATACACAAATCCTTTTTCTAAGATTTGTCGTTCGTCTTTCACTTTTCTAGTCCAGTTCTCTCTTTCTTCCTGTTCATTCCGTTCTAACTCCAACTGTTCATGAAGCTGTTCCATCGCTTGATAAAGTATTGTTCTTCGAACAGGTACTGTAATATATGAAACAATTCCTATATTAACTAATTCACTTACCAAATCAGGAAAATGCAAAGCTGATAAGACTACAATCTTTATAGACGGTTTTTCTTTTTTTAATTTTCGAATATCCTCTATATAACCCATGTCTTTTTCGCTTATTGACAGAATTACCACGTCAATTCTACTTTTGCTTGCTATTTCATACAAATCCACCCTTTTGGCATCCAATATTTGAAAATTTCCTCTGAATACTTCCTTAATGACATTCGTTACACTATCTTTATCTTGTTGCTGAACTTCTAATAGCATACGGTATGTCTTTCGAACCCTTATTTCCCTCAACTCTTTTACACCTCATTTCTGTACTTTAACAACCACCTCTACCCGTTTTGTAAGACACTCTTCCTTTGATCTGTTCTTTTAATCACTGAATTTACTATTTCACAAACAATTTCCCATATTGGCCAAACAGCAGGAAGTAAGCACTCCCTACTGTTTGAACCTCTGACACTTTATTCTTTTGCAATTACTTTTTCTTCTTTAACAATAATTTTTGAAGGACATTTCATTGCACACAATCCACAATTTTTACATTTTGAATAATCAATTTTCGCAAGATTTTCTTCTACGTGAATCGCATCAAAATTACATTGTTTTTCACAAATCTTACATCCGATACATCCAGTATCACATGCCTTCTTCACATCAACGCCCTTATCTTTTGAACTGCATGCCACCTTCACAGTAGAAGCATATGGAACTAATTCAATCAAATGATTTGGACAGACTGCAATACATTTTTTACAGGCTTTACACTTCTCTTTATCCACCTTTGCAATACCATCTATAATATGTATGGCATCAAACGGGCAAACCTTTACACAGGAACCAAATCCCATGCAACCATAGGAACAGCGCTTGTCGCCTCGTCCTGGTACCATAGCAGCCTTTTGACAATCCTGAATACCATAATAATTATATTTTACATTTGCCTTATCACAAGTACCATTACATTTCACAAAGGCAACCTGCTTTTCACTCTCCGATGCGCTCTCACCCATAACTGCAGCTATCTTCTTTACCACCTCTGGACCAGCTACCGGACACCCATTGGTTGGTGCTTCCCCTTTGGCAACGGCTTGCGCCAAAGCATCACATCCTGCATATCCACAACCGCCACAATTATTTCCCGGCAATAGTTCTCTTATCTGAGACTCTTTTTCATCTACTTCCACTGCAAATTTTTTTCCTGCAATTCCAAGAAGCAAGCCAATCAACAAACCTGTAATTCCTATGACGGCTGCCGCTGCAGCAACTCCCATTATATTCATCGTCTCGCCTCCTTTAGATCAATCCTGCAAATCCACAAAACGCAATTGCCATCAAACCTGAAATAATCAATACAATTGGTGTTCCTTTAAAAGATTCCGGGATATCATTATCTTCACATCTCTCTCGAATTCCTGCTAAAATCACAATGGCAATTGTAAATCCAACAGCAGTTCCGAATCCATTAACCACACTTGTCAATACAGAGTAGTCTTTCTGTACATTGATCAATGCAATTCCCAACACAGCACAGTTGGTCGTAATCAAAGGAAGATATACTCCCAATGCGTTATATAAACTCTTCATCATCTTTTTTGTAAACATTTCTACAAACTGTACCAAAGCTGCAATCACTAAGATGAAAACAATTGTATTTAAATATGTCAAATGATATGGAGCCAATAGAAAATTATATAACAAACTGGTGATCAACGAAGCCAGTGTCATTACAAATAGAACTGCTGCTCCCATACCTGCTGCTGTATTGATTTTCTTTGATACACCTAAAAATGGACATATTCCAAGAAATTGGCTCAATACTACATTGTTTACCAAAGCTGCACTTATCATAATTAAAATTAAACTTTGCATGTCATTAAACCTCCTTCTTATTTGCTTCCTCTTTTGCCGCTTTTGCCTTTTCTGCCTTTAATCTTGCTGCTTCCGCCTTTTCCGCTGCTTTTTGCGCCTCGATCAGACCATGATTTGCTGCACAGACATCCCCAGCACAAGATGCACAATTCCCTCCACATCTTATTTCAGAACCACCTTCTACATTTGTTGCAGATGGCATCTTCAATTTGTTCTGCAATGCCGTTAAGCACGCAAGTACAAAAAACGCACCTGGTGCTAACACAAAAATCGTTGCCGGTTCAAAGGAAGCTGGTGTTATTTTAAGGTTAAACACAGATCCATTTCCTAACAACTCTCTAAAAATACCAATTAAAGTCAGTCCAATGGTAAAACCAAGTCCCATTCCTACACCATCACATGCAGATAACACAATATTATTCTTAGAAGCATAAGATTCCGCTCTACCTAAAATAATACAGTTAACTACGATCAATGGAATATAGATTCCCAATGAATCATATAAGCTTGGCACATATGCCTGCAATAACAATTGAACAATGGTTACCAGCGAAGCCACAATTACAATAAATGCCGGAATTCTGACTTTATCTGGTATAATTTTTCTCATTGCTGAAATAACCATATTGGAAGCTGTCAACACCACAGTAGTGGTAAGCCCCATTCCCATACCATTTATAGCTGATGATGTAACCGCCAAGGTCGGACACATTCCCAGCATCAAGACAAAGGTAGGGTTTTCTTTTATAATTCCGTTATACAAACGTTCTACATATTTATTCATAATTTACACCATTCCTATCCTTTTCTTACTCGCCGATCCTGCCATTATCCTGTAAAAATTTCATTCCCGCGTTAATGGCTTTGGTCAATGCTTTGGATGTAATCGTTGCACCGCTAATCGCATCAAACTCATTTTCTCTATTGGCACCAGTTTTTGAATAAGCGATTTCTGGCCCCTGTAATCCAACAAATTGGGATTGAAACTCCTGTGTGGTACAATTTGCTCCCAATCCGGCAGTCTCACTATGGGTCAAAACTGATAATCCTGTCATCTTCCCGGAAAGATCCACTCCAATCGTAAAGGTAATATCGCCTCCATACCCTTCCTTTGCTGTAAGACTCATTACATAACCAATCTGCTGGTTCTGGTCGTCCATCGCTTCTAATACCTCTGTAATTTCTGCTCCGTCAAAAACCGATGTCTTAAGCTTTGCATTTAATTCTTCATTTTCCACAAATGACTTACTGTCGGCTAAAACTACCTGATATGCTTCTTCTTTCGCCTTCAATTCAGAAGCCGCTATTGGCTCTTTTGTGATTTGATACACGGCTCCCAGCAATGCGCCCGCTATAAGCGTAATTAGAAATAAAACGATCGCATCTTTTACTATACTGGAAGATTGTTTTTTTTGATCCGCCATTCTTACCTCCCTCTGCATGAAGCTCTCATGCCATTTATTTTTCTGTTTTTTCTTTTACAAATCCAAATGGTTTCGGTATGGTCACACGTTCGATCAATGGCACTAACAAGTTACAAAAGATAATCGCATAGGAAACACCTTCTGCAGATCCACCATAGATACGAAAGATACCTGTTAATAATCCCAGACAAATACCAAAAATAATTCTTCCATTCTTTGTAATCGGACAAGTAACATAGTCTGTCGCCATAAAGAACGCACCTAACAATAAACCACCACCGCATAACTGAGCAGCAAGATAATTTAGATCAAATCCATATCCACCAAACAAGAGTGCAAAAACGGCAAATGTTCCAATGTAGCAGAATGGAATCTCCCAACTGATTATTCTTCGTATAAACAGATATGCCGCCCCAATTAACAATGCCACAGCGGAAGTTTCTCCTATTGTTCCCCCTATGTTTCCAAGGAACATATCCCAAAGACTGGTTCCTCCCTGTGTTAATGTATCCAACACAGACACAGAAGAGTCTGCATTCTTGATCACCGCAAGCGGAGTTGCCTGACTCACCCCATCCAAAGTGAAGTTAGTCATTCTTCCGGTAAAGGAAATCAATAGAAAACATCTTGCTCCTAAAGCAGGGTTCATAAAATTCTGTCCCAAACCACCAAACAACTGCTTCACAACTATAATAGCAAACACACTTCCCAACATAGCAATCCATAACGGAATACTTGGTGGAAGGTTCATTCCCAACAACAATCCTGTAACTAAAGCACTAAAATCCCCTGTTGTTATTTTCTTCTTCATCAATTTCTCATACAAATATTCTGTTAATACACAACTTACCGCTGTGGTCAGCAATACTAACAACGCTTCCAGCTTGAATACACACACACCAGCTATACATGCCGGTAACAAAGCAATCACCACATCTCGCATTATCGTCTTTGTTGAGTCCTTTGATCTAACATGTGGAGAAGCTGATACATTATATAATTTACCCACAATCGATTCCTCCTATTTTCTTCTACTATCCATAACACTTCGTCTGGTCTGCTTAAACGCCTGTGTCATTCTTCTCTTTGCCGGACAGACATACGTACAAGAACCACATTCGTAACATTCCATACCATGTAATTTCACAAAACCTTCATTGTCTGACTTTTCTGCGCATTCCAGCATTTTTTGCGGAACCAGCTTACTCGGACAGGCAGCCACACAACGACCACAACGGATACAGGCAGTAGGCTCAAATTCAGCCACCTCATCCTTGGTCATACACAACAGTGCAGATGAAGTTTTCATAACAGGAACATCAATATTAAACAGTGCCATTCCCATCATTGGTCCACCCGATACAATCTTCACCGTATCTTCACTACATCCACCAGCCTGTTCCAATACTTCTTTATAACTCATCCCTGTGGGAACTTCAAAATTCTGTGGATGTTTTGCACCATCTCCGGTCACAGTAACAATTCTTCGAATTAACGGAGTTGATAAACAGACTGCATTGTAAATAGAAATAACGGTATCAATGTTATTCACCACACACCCTGCATCTGCCGGAAGCATTTTTGAATTGATCTTTCTTCCTGTTGCCGCATAGATCAATGTTCTCTCCGCTCCCTGTGGATACTTTGTTTTTAGTACCTTTACCTCCACACGATCGGTATCTTTGACAGTCTCCTGCAATACCTTGATCGCTTCCGTTTTATTATCTTCGATACAAATGTATCCTTTAGCATTTGGAAACAATGATAAAATCACCTGTAATCCACCAACGATCTGCTCAGGACATTCCAACATCATTCTGTAGTCCGAGGTCAGGTATGGTTCACACTCTGCACCATTTACTAAAATATAGTCAATGGCATTATCGTCTTTTGGTGCAAGCTTTACATGTGTCGGAAAACCGGCTCCTCCCATACCAACAATACCTGCGTGCTTGATAATTTCCCGAATTTCCTCTTTTGATAATTCGGTATAATCCCGTTCTGTACCAAAGCCCTCTATGGTCTGATACTTATTATCATTTTCAATAATGATGGAATTGACCATAGCACCCGACACAGTAAGCCTTGGTTCAATCTTTTTTACCTTACCGGATACCGAACTACAAATGTCTGTGGATATAAATCCTCCTGCTTTTGCAATGGTCCGTCCTACCAGCACCTCATCTCCAGGTTCTACAACCGGTTCTGCCGGTGCTCCAATATGTTGTGAAAGCGGAAAAACCATTTCTCCAACCGGCAACAATTTCTTAACCGGCAAATCTTTGGACATATCCTTACCATCAAAAGGATGTATTCCTCCTTTAAATGTTGCTCCTCTCATATATTGTTCTCCTTCCTCTCCAAATCACTTGGATATTTTCATATCACTTACTATTATTTATTTATGGAAATCTTATTACTTTCAACTACCAACTTTTGTTAAAAATATTTATTTCCTCTTCTATTTTATCGCATTTTCCCGACAAAATAAACAAGGTATTTACAAAAAAACATTTTTCCACCCATTTTTTGTTGCTTCAACTACCTTTTATTGCCATTTTTTTATTGAAATATTACATTTTAAAACATAAAAGTAACATTTCCCTTCCCTCATTCCCT
>JBGVLO010000239.1:0-25342 GCA_045124315.1 Lachnospiraceae bacterium | reverse complement strand
TTCTGCATGGCACATGTAACAGTTCAGCCGGGGGCTGTCCTGTTACGGCTCACAGCAAGCTTACGCATGCAAATTGCTGTGAGCCACACCTAATTTACACTTTCATACGTCCTTGCACAGCAATGTGTGCAAGGACTACCTAAACTGTTACTGGCACATTACAAACCGCTTCTATACCACTTGAAATCCCCAAATTAAATGCCTGCCTTATCATATCAATCAATGTTGTCTTTCCGGTCGCGCTGTCTCCTTGTATAATCGTATTATTTCTTTTTATTTCAAGTTCATAATGCAATCGATTATTTTGTACAATTACTTTATGTTTTCCTTTCATTTGCCCTCACCTACACATAATCACCAGCAATGTCAACAAACTCTGCCATATTATGAACAATCTCACCTGTGTTCAATATCTTAGCCTCAAATTCACTTTTTCCAAACTCCATAATATGCCTAAGGTTAATAGTCAAATTCTTATTCTCACTTATTTTTAGAATCCACTTTGCACAATTATCACCACAGGCTGATGCATTAAAAATTTTTCCACTCTGATCAAAAGCCATTAAAATCAGTGTTTTTACTCCACCTGATAACTCTTTTGTAGAAATCGGTCCCAACACCGGACTTTCTATCAAATGTACTCCCACGACCTCTGACTTATCTACATCTTTTATCATGGCAACCGTCAATGGATCTATGATCCATTCATCCTCATATGTGTTATCAAAATACACAGGCGGATGATAAATTGCTCCATCCATCTCTCCCAAAAAAATATTCAGCATAGGCACCTCCAAAAAAAGCTAAAATATAGATTAATTATACTATATTATAGCCTCTATTACCATCAAATCTTCTTTACTGTAACAACGACATGACACCCTGTGTAGCCTGATTTGCCTGTGCCAACATAGACTGTCCTGCCTGCATCAAAATATTATTCTTACTGTAACGGGTCATCTCATCTGCCATGTCAGTATCCCGAATCGTTGACTCACTTGCCTGCAAATTCTCTGCACTATTGTCCATATTGGAAATTGTATGTTCCAAACGATTCTGAATGGCTCCAAGTTTTGATCTATGATAGGAAACTGTACGAATGGCACCGTCAAATCTTGTGATTGATGCAGAAGCTGCTGAATATGTACTCACATCAATATCTTCCGATCCGTATAACTCCTTGCTCCTAAGACATCCCATGTTCAGTTCCAGTTCCTGACCAGCATTGGCTCCAATCTGCAATCGGAATCCTTTTCGTTCATAACTGGTCTCTGCCCAGGTAATCTCACAACTAGCTTCCCCAATGGCAATTCGTTCTACCTTACTTTCAATGGCAATCACACCACCACCACTTGGATTCACATCCTTGGGAGCTGCATCCCAATCCATAATGGCATCATCCTTACCATCTGCAGGATCGATATGGCACATTCCCAAAAAGCCTTCAATTCCTGCACTTGCAAGATTCTGTATCTTTGTCTTCAAAGCAGCGCCAGAAGCTTCTCCATAATATTTTTTTACCGCATCATCAAACGAGCCCTTCCCTAGCTCATCCAAAAATGAATCAAACATTCCATTGTGCTGCATATATTGTATGGCATAATATCCAAACTTATAATCATCCCCACTATTAATATTCGCAGCAGCCTCCGCCGGAGTCTGATTCGCCGATCGATGATTTCCCTGTACGGCCTCAGAAAGCCCTTCCATGAACCAGCCAGGTGCTGCAGATTTAAAATTTTGAAATTCTACCGCATGGGTAAATTCATGGGTAATGACACGGTCAGATAAGATACCTCCAATCTCAGGACCACTACTGGTATTAAAATCACCTACGCTCAAACTCGCCAGGGCATCTTTACTAATACTCAATGTAAACTCTGCTCCACCATAACTTCCTGACATGGATGCCAGTGCATTTCCCATACCAGCTTTAAACTCAACCTTCATTTTGATGTTGCCAAACAATGACAACCCGGTTGCATCTTTAATCCTTGACATGGCATTGGGTATCCATGACCCTTTCAAATACTCCTGCACACGAGTCTGCACATCCTTGGCCTCTAAAGAATGATCTCCATTCAGTAGCTTCATTCCATTGAATTCCGTCGTATTGGCAATTCGATCCACTTCCTTGCTCAATTCGTCTAACTCAAGCTTAATCTGGGAACGGTCATCTGTGGTATTGGTATCATTGGCTGCCTGCACACACAATTCTCGCATTCTCTGCAACATATTGTGTGTCTCCTGCATAGCACCCTCTGCCGTCTGCACCAAAGATATACTATCCTCTGCATTATCGGATGCACGGTTAAGCCCCCTGATCTGCCCACGCATCTTCTCCGATATTGCTAATCCCGCTGCATTATCACCCGCACGATTAATCTTATATCCGGAAGATAACTTTTCTGTTGATTTTGCTTGATTCCTAGTCGTCACACCAAGATTACGGTTCGCATTTTGAGCGGACATATTATGCTGTATCACCATAAGCCCCTACCTCCTTGTATCTGAGCATTTTCTGTCAATCCTTGACAGCCCCCTTTTGTATGATCTATTAATTATTTCTCATTCCGAACAGATTACTAGAATCCTATAATGAATATCGGCACTTTTCATATTCCACTCAATACAAACCCTAAAATTTTACATATGTTTTATTTTCTGATATTTCCTTTGACCTTCCCATATATGATAGCTGTTAATTCTTCTACCACCCGTTCAGCACCCTTTCCATCCACAAGTTTCTGCAAACGAAATGTCATATTTTCTCGCAATTGGGCATTTTCAAATAACTCCATACTTTTATCCCAAAAATTTCTTTCTACAAAAGAATATTCTCCCAAGTTAACAACATATTCTTCCTGCTCTAACATTTCTACTGCCGGTCTTTGATTTTCAGCATAGATAAAAGTAACCATTGGTATTCCACAGGCAGCCAATTCATACATAGTCGATCCACCTGCGGTAACTGCCACATCACACTTTAACATAATATCCGACATTTTCTTTGGATTTTCATATAACACGATATTGCTGTTTTTATCCTGTAATTCATACAATTCTTGTTTACATAAAAACGCTTTCCCTACTACTACATGCAGTCTACATTGTGGCAAATATTTTTCACATAACATAAGGAGTTTTCCAGCCATATTTTTCGGATCCGCTGCACCTGTTGTGATCAAAATATTCCCTACCTTCTTTTTGGTAACACGCTGTTTCATCTGCAAAAATTCTTCTCGTAATGGACAATATTTTACTCCCAACAATAATTTTGACTTCTGTAACAAATTTTCATACCACATAGAAAAAGCCGAAAAATTGTAATTCAAAACCACATCTACATCATAGGAAAAAGCAGCGATATCATCTAAATATACCAAACACTTGGTGTATTTATGAAGCTTTCCAAAATATACATTAGAAACATTATAGCTATCTACAAAAATAATATCCATGCTCTGTTCCGCCAAAAGCTTCGTCAATACATTCGCTTCTTGTTCTAATTCCATATGGCTTCCATATTCAAATTCACAAGTTTCTTTTTCCTTTTCAACAGGAACAGGAAGTAAATCAAATTGTTGTTTTTCGATATATTCCCGCCCTAATGCATATTTACTGAAAAAGGACACTTGCCATCCCTTGTTTCGAAATGCGTTTGCTAAAGATACACAACGCATCACATGTCCCATTCCTATATTTTTGCTTCCATGTGTAACAAATAATATATTCTTCATAACATCATCTCACATACCTTTTATAGAAAAAACTCATGTGTATAAAAATTTGATATACTTTACAAATTCTTCACATTCCTGTTTTTCGTACCCCAATTTTTCAAACTTATGCATAGAGGTCACATTCTCTTTTTTTACTTCCCCAATCAACGTTTGAATATTTTTTTTATGCTCTCTTACATAAACTTCAGCTAACCGTAAAATTTCCCCACCATACCCTTTTTTTCTTTCTTGAGCTGCCACACTATAGGAAATTATCGCTTGGTTTTTCTCATAGTCTAAACGTAGCATTCCAACTTCTGTCGCATCCTCTATAGCAAGAAATAAATCCGATTTCTCATCCTGCAAACGAGTATGAAACCATCTTACATGTGTATCGTATTCTACCCTCTCCTGTGAAAATGAATTTTTTCGACATTCCACATCGTTTACCCATTTAAACAGTAAATCGCAATCTTCCTGAGTTGCTAATCTTAATCTCAACATACTGATCCATCCAATCTGATATACTTTTTATTCCTCACACAATTCAAAAGACACAGGTGTACCTTTTTTAATATCTTTTGTTGCCCTTTTTCCAATTACATCTCCCAAAAACTTAGGCTTTATTCCATTTGCAGGTCGAATACTTCTCACATTCTTTTCCGTAAACAATTCCCCTTGTTTTACATCTTCTACTACAAACAACGATCTTCGAAATGCCAAGTTTCCTTTTTCCTGTTCCGAAGGACCATAATACACTTTTCCCATAGCTCGCTCTGCCATACGGATTTGCTCTACCATTTCTTTAAACTCCTGTGGCTCCATTGAGAAAGAAGAATCTACATTTTCTATTTCCCTACTTAGACAAAAATGCTTTTCTATAATATTCGCACCTAACGCAACTGCAGTAACTGCTCCTAATGATCCCATAGAATGATCGGACAATCCAGTTGGAATCTGAAACTTTTCTGCCATATCCTGAATGGTTCTTAAATTCATATCCGTAGGTATTGCAGGATACGCACTGGAACATTTTAACAAAGCAATTTGTTCATTTCCTTCTTCCCGAACTGCCTGTACTGCCTCCTCAATTTCTTCTAAAGATGCCATCCCCGTAGACATGATCATAGGCTTTCCTGTTCTTGCAATATATCTTAACAGAGGAATATCTACCAATTCAAAAGAAGCCACCTTATAAAATTCCATTCCAAGTCCCTCTAAAAAGTCAACCGCAGTTGTATCAAATGGGGTAGAAAATATATCAATTCCTATCTTCTTTGCCTCCTCAAACAATTCCTTATGCCACTCCCAGGGTGTATAGGCCCTTTGATACAATTGGTACAAATTTTCACCTTCCCATGTACCACTTTTGATTTGAAAATATTCGTTATCACAGTCAATTGTCAAAGTATCAGCGGTGTATGTCTGAAGCTTGATACAATCTGCACCTGCCTCTTTTGCTGCTCTGATAATCTTTTTTGCATTTTCAATGTCACCTGCGTGATTTGCTGACATTTCAGCAATAATATATGCCGGTTGTCCTTCTCCAATCATACGATTTCTTATTTTCAGCATTTTTCTCTTCCTTTCCATCCTTACACAAAAAGACCTCTGTATTCCTCTCTATATACAGAAGTCTTTCCAAAAATAAGTCTTATAAAGCAACGCCATGTCTCACGGCATACTTTACTTCAGCAATTCTCCAATCTTCTAAATTATCGATATCCTGTACTTCCATTTCATCTAACTCAATTCCTACTGTCTTATCCATAATTAACATTCCTTGTTTATAAAATTCAGCTACATTAAGCATATAGAACTGACCGGCATCATGGTAATACGGCTCCAAATCCTGTGAACGGGTCAACGCATGCTCTGGCTGTTTAAATTCCATATATCCCTGTTTATTCTTTACTACGGCACGCTGTGGCGGGAAGCTAAATTTCACTACTGGATAAACCGTATCTGCATTTTGCTTTTTCAATACATCCATAGTTTCCACCAAACGTTCCTTTGTAATAAAAGGTGCTGTAGGATAGATACAGCAGGCATATTCAAAGTCTTTTCCTAAATCTCTATACGAATCTAATACTTCCTTTACCACATCATAAGTAGTAGAATGATCATCTGAATTTTTTTCACTACGCATAAACGGAACCTTCGCTCCAGCATTTTTTGCTATTTCTGCAATTTCTTCATCCTCCGTAGACACCATAACCTCATCGAAAACTCCTGATTGTAATGCCGCTTCTATGGAATAAACTAAGATTGGTTTTCCTAAAAATTCCTTTATATTCTTTCTTGGAATCCGCTTACTTCCACCTCTTGCTGTAATAATTGCTACTGCTCCCATATACTCACATCCTATCTAACATTTCTTCTTTCGATATTGTTCATTCTGGCTAACTCCGCTTTGATCTGCTCAACAGACAACCACTCTTTGTTATTTCCAGAATTATACTCAAATCCATCCTCTACCGGTACTCCTCCTGGCAACAATCCATTTTCTTTATTCCACCATTCATAATTTGGATAAATGATGTAATGCTTATCATACTCATATGTATTTCTACAATCGTCTTTTGTTACCATAACCTCATGAAGCTTCTCGCCTTCACGTATACCAATTTCTTCAATTTCGCATCCCGGCAACATTGCTTCCACCAAATCATTAATGTGAAAAGAAGGAATCTTGGAAATATACGTCTCTCCACCTTTGGATTCTTCCAATGCCTTAAACACCAATTCTACTCCCTGATCCAAGGTAATCCAAAAACGAGTCATACGACTATCTGTAATTGGAAGACACTTTCCACCAGATTCAATAATTTTATTAAATATAGGTATAACAGAGCCTCTACTACCTGCCACATTCCCATAACGCACAACAGCAAATGTAGTTCCATGACTACCTGTATAGGCATTTGCTGCTGTAAATAATTTGTCTGATACTAATTTTGTACCTCCATACAAATTAATTGGATTCACAGCCTTATCTGTAGACAATGCCACAACCTTTTGTACATCACTATCTAACGCAGCATCAATCACATTCTGTGCTCCACCAATATTAGTCTTTATGGCTTCCATCGGATTATACTCACAAGTCGGTACCTGTTTCATAGCTGCTGCATGAATGACATAATCAACACCTCTAAATGCTCGTTTCAATCGTTCTTTATCTCTGACATCTCCGATAAAAAATCGCACCTTACTCATATCTACAACATTTGCAAAATCAGTCCTCATAACGCTCTGCTTGAATTCGTCTCTAGAATATATAATTACCTTTTTCGGATTATATCTCTGAAATACCATTTCCAAAAACTTCTTACCAAAAGAACCAGTTCCACCAGTTACTAAAATTGTCTTATCATTTAACATATATACTTCCTCCATCTCTGAGGAAATGGCAAATAACTTTTGGATAAACAGCCGTCTATCCAAAAAAGGGTTCCATCAAACACAGTCGATGAAACCCTTACAAATATTCTTATTCGCCGACTTCCTGTCTCCTACATAGCCATCCATGACTACTTTTTCTTACTATATCTATTATCGGTTTTTTTACGATAGAAAATAGGTATTTGTTAGTTTTTCCAAAAAATAAATTACCTAATCTTCTCTATTTTAGTTCTGCTATATTCATAGCTACTTTATGAAATGCTTCTATCACATCATCCAAATCCTTCTTTGTCATAAACGGGCGCATCAATTCATGTGAAAATAATGTTTTATCGTGCAACTCTTCACAAGTCGGACAAATTCCAGAAGCATAGCTTACATTGCTTTCATTAAATGGATAACCACAATCTCCATATGCCACTCTCTCTTGAAAGATTGGCTGTAAATACAATGGTTTTACATAGCCGCATCCTATACTTACCCCCTCTGCCTCTCTCAATTCTATGGGCATAAGTTCCGCCTTAACAGCATCTATATAGGTTTCTCTGCTAACTCCTGCTTTCTCTTCATCAAAGAACATTGGATGTACATAATAGGCATGCTCACATCCTTCACGTTCTTTTGGAATGCTTATAAATGGAATATCCTGCATGCGTCCTTCTATATATTTTACATTTTTTCTTCTCTCTTCTACTAACCAATCCAGTTTCTTTAACTGTTCCCTGGCAATAGCTGCCTCCACCTCTGTCATACGAAGATTAAATCCAATCATATTGTTCAGATTTTTTGTTCCTTTTGCCTCTACTACTGCTTCCGCATGATTCCGGATCAAACGAACTCTCTCAGCCAATTCGTCATTATCTGTAACAACAATTCCACCCTCCCCACAATGAATATGCTTGTGATAATTTAAAGAATACACCCCAATATCTCCCAATGTTCCTGCAAACTTCCCTTTATATTTTGCATTTGGTGCCTGAGCAGTATCCTCTATGACATATAAATTATGTTTTTTTGCAATGGCATTGATACGCTCTACATCATATGGTTGTCCAAAGATATCTACCACAATAATTGCTTTTGTTTTCTCTGTAATTCTCTCTTCTACAGAATCCGGATCTAGGCAAAAATGTTCCTTCTCGATATCTGCAAATACAGGAATAGCATTATAAATCAATGGTGCGGTAGCTGACGCTGCCATTGTATATGGAGACACAATCACTTCATCCCCTGGATTAAGCCCCACTGCACCTGCCGCGCAGTACAATCCCGATGTGGCAGAATTTACAGATATCGCATGTTTTACTCCAAAATGTTCTGCCCACTCCTTTTCCAATGCTCTTACCTGTGGTCCACCATAAAAATCATCTGCCCAACAACCTAAATATTTTGAAAGGATACCTGAGCGCAGTACCTGCACCACCGCATCCTCTTCTTCTTTTCCTATTACACGATAAGCTGGAAATAACTCCGTCCTTACCTTTTTCCCTCCATGAATCGCTAATTCTTTCATATCCATCGCTCCATCTCACTTATAATTCTGTCATCTGCTCCCTGCGGTATGTCTATATTGCATATAGGATATTGTCTTTCTAATACCTTTCCAAGTGCCTCTTCTAACACAGACTCCTCAAGAATAGATTGTAGTACACCCTTTTTTTCCAATATAAAACTGTTCTCTTGTTTTAATCCTATCTGTATACTGAGAATTGGCTTCTGGCACATGGCACTTTCTATCAAAAACATGGATGACATTCCACAAATCACATCTGCCGCCTGAATAGTCACTTTGGAATCTTTGGTAGAATCCAGACCATAGGATACATATTCTGCATCCGTTAGCTGTATCTCCCACCAAACTCTGTCCTCTTTTGGATGGGGTCTTACCATAACTCTCACATGTTGTTTCTTCTGCCTTGCCACTTTTTCTAATGTATTGCGGAAGCCCTGAAAAATAGCCTTTTCGGTGTATCCCCATACACCGTCTTCTCCCTCTTCTATCTGATAAGTTTTGGAAATAGGTTCTGATGCAAATACCATTACAATTTCGTCTTTTCTTGCATTCCATTGTTCTTTGCATCTCTCAACGGTTTTATCGGTTATTTGTGCCATATCCTTTAGAAACTGGTCAAAATAAGGTTGTCCACTAACTGTAATGATTTCTTCCGATATGCCTTCCTGTTTCATACATTCTTTTGCATAAGAATCCATTACCATAATTCTGGTAGGCAGATATGGAAAAGTCTTATCTTTCCAATACTTCTCTATTTCGGATACTCCATATTTTGAAAAACGAATACCATAATTTACCCATTGATCTAAAATCGCAAAACTTGGAATCCCAAGTTTTTTCCCTTCACTCCATAAAAATTTTTCCGTATAATCATCTGCACTGGTTCCTGTTATAATAAAATCCGGCTTCTTTGCTTGCAAAAAGCGAGAAATTTCTCCTTTTTCTATATCTTTAACCTCTTTTACAATATCCATTCCCTCTAACTGATATTGTTTATACTTTTCCAATGCCACATCTTTTCCATAGAGTAACACTTCATACTTTTGAGAAAGTTTTTCTACTAATGGAATAATCGTATTGGCTCCACCTGGATCTCTTGCACACAATAATATTTTCTTCATCGCACCACCCTCTATCTAGTTCCATATTTAATTCTACTGTTGCAATTTACAACACAATTCTAAAACTGCTTTGGCCTCTTCCATTGGACAACATAATTCTTTCTGATACTCCAAATGCTCACAAATGTTCTGTACAGCATTCCGAAAGGAATTATCATAATGTACGTTTCTTGTTTCATTTTTGATGTAATTCTCATATCCTTCATAAACCGGCGAAGGCATTACGGGATAAATTTCTATAACAGAACCACCATCCAGGATTCGCACACGGGCTTTTTCAAAAAATAACTCTAATTCAAAAATAGTTGCTGCCCTGCAATCAATGGGATGCAGATAGATGTTCCCATCTCTCACCTTAATTTTTGCTTCCACGGAAGGATCTTCGGCAAAGAAGTCATATATCTTTTCATACCCTTCTACACTTTCAATACTTCCCAATAAATAAATAATCAGATCCAACATATGGGAGCCATTATGCAAAATTCCTTTTCCATAATAACCACAACCTTTCAAAAAGGTCCCATATCCTTCCATATCCCTCTTTAATTGTACAAACTCCTCTAAGTATCTTCTTGTATAATTGATCTGCAGTGGAATCTTTTTTTCCTGATACAGCTTACAGATTTTTTTTGCCTGCTCCGGTGTCTCTGTGATTGGTTTTTCACTAAATACAAACTTTACAGGATACTGTGCAATCTGTTGTAACATATCATAATGATAGGCATCCGGAACCGTACAGCACACAACATCCACATCCTGCATTGCCTCTTCTAAACTATGGAAATAGCTCACCTTCCATCTGTCAGCAGCCTTCTTTGCTGCTTCCTCTACAACGTCGAAGAAGCCGACCAATTCAAATTGCTCCGCTTCTTTAAACGCATGTGCGTGTGTCAACACCGCTTTGCTATCCATATCATCAAAAAATGCACCAATTCTGCCTGCACCTACTATTACTACCTTATATGTCTTCATCTGTTTCACCTGCAATTGTCTCTCTTTACCAAAGTATTATGCTCTAATACTCCTTAATCCCACGAAACATGGGAACCGTATATCCTCCAAACCCACGCTTGAAATTAGAGATATTTACCAGCTTGGCTTCTTCCGTTCCCTTCTCGTAATCTCCAAATACCTGCTCACCCATTTCATAGAAGTCAATTCCACGTTCTTTTAAATATTGAATGGTTTTCCACTGCAATGCATGGCCAACCGGTCTACCATTTAATTCATCTGTTAACTCTGCATAGGAAGAATAATATGCCATATTCTTATAATACGTCACTATAATCACAGCTACATATTTTTCTTCCTTCTTTGCAAATCCTATTACACCATAACCACCCTTCACAAATTTGTAATAGTGATACCACATTTCCGAATTTCTTGTTACCATGCCAGCATCACTTTCATAAATTTCCCGATACAATCTAACCTTTTCTTCTGTTACATTCTCTTTATTGTAAAATTCTATCTGATATTCTTCTCCTTTTTTTATATCACTTTTATGTCCTTTCCTAACTTCACCATACAAAGTATCTATACTCTCTCTTAAATCTAAAATTTGTGTAAGAGCAGTCTGATCCTTATAACCATATTTTATCAGATAATTATAATTGAGAATTTTGCACTGATTCTCTGCATTAGCAATTGGTTCAAATTTCAAAGAGCAGTTTTTGCACTGATACTCTTGTGCTATCTCATCTACCTTTTTCATTATGGACTTTACATATTTTTCCTGACTTTTATAATCCAACTGCTGATTCACAATTGGCGCTGGGCAATACCTGCCTCCCCAACTAATACTTCTCTCTTTTTTTTCGTTCTGATAAATGTAAATACACGCAATTCCTACGATTTTCTTATTTTCCATCAAAACAAACGATTCGTTTGCAATTACATTTTTTGCATATTCTATTTGAAACAAAATGTTTTCCGCTAAATACGCAAATGAGCTCCCCTCCAACTGATCCATATATTGATTCCAGTCTAACGAATTCATATCATTGAACTTAATAACTTCCATACATTTTCCCTCTTTGTTAACTAGTCATTTAACGGTATACAAACATTGATACATCGCACTTTTCATAGTGATGGTGCATCTCTACTTTTCTACTTAAGTTTTCTACACAGAAGGTAAATACTTCCTGTGGATTATGATAGGAGAAATCTTCTGTTCTAAAATTCACATAATCCGATATAAAATTAAATGCCAATCCCTTCTCACAATAGGAAAATGCCTGGGTTAACATTTGTTTCATAAACTCAGTGGACATTTCTACATTAAATACCCCACATAAAAATACATAATCATAGGTTTCTTTTAACTTTTCTTTTAAAAGATATTTTACCATAAATCTGGCTTCCGGATACTTTTTCTTAGCAGTTTCAATCATTCCATCAACAATATCTACCCCTGTATAATCCAATCCTGTAATCCCACAATCCTTTACCAAATATTCATATAGACCACCTAAACCACAACCTATATCCAGCACTTTGCAATTCTCTAATTCTGCAACCCTTTTCAATTCCCGATATCGCATGATCATAGGCTTATCCCATAAACAGGAACGGGTGTCATCACCATATTGTTCAAATGCTTTTGTATATATTTCTTTTACCTTTTCATCCGATTTCATTCTATTACATTCCTTTCTGCAATCCATCTTCCACCACTGGTTGCAAATCATATAACAATATGTCTGCCAGACCAACATAATCCTTATTGACATATGCCTTCTGTAACATTACTAGAATGCTATCTATATTGTGTTTTACTAACAAATCACTCTGTTCCAATGCATCTAACAATTGTATAAAACATGTATCAAACCCTTTTTTATCAGGTGTATAAATAACATCTACAATCTCTTTTATCTTATCCTTTACATTCATTGCTGCTCTAACCTTTCCTTCTGTTTAACCAAACTATCTACCATTTTTTCAAATTCCTCTATGATTAAATCACAGCTTCTCATAATCATTCCCATTAGATTTCCCTGCAATTTCAAATTTGCAATAACATTTTCTCCAGTCAGTTCATTTCCCAAAGCTTTCACATGTGTAATGGTCTGTTTCACGATCGGTCTGAACAATGTACACACACTATCTTTCTCTTCTATTTCCGCAATAATTTGATTTCCTTTCTCCATTTGTTGAACAGTCTCTATCAATTGCTTTTCACTTTGCTTTTCGATACCTTTCTCGTACAAACGTTCCAATAACTGGTAATGCTTTCTTGCTGTCCTTTGTATATTTCTTATGACACCAATCTCGCTTTTCCCTTCTTTTATCATTTTTTTATACTTTTCAAGCTTTTGCTTTTTTGTTACCATTACGTCAGATAAACAATCATATATATTGTAATTTTTTTCTTTCACACAATACTTTTCTATGGTTTCTTTTAAGGTTGCAATGTTTGTCCCCTTAATTTTTGCTCCACCCTCTGTTGCATCAATTACTTCAATATTCTCACAATAATCTGCAATCTTATTTTCAAACCAGGACCGAAACAGATTATATACAAAGTCTGTCTGAACCATATTTCCATAGATATCTTCTACCATAGTTCCATCCGACTCGGATGCATCGTTTTCTCCCTCAAATTCCGTATGGGTTCCCTCTGCATGTTTCTTACTGTCCGTATATGCCAAATCCTGCCCCACTAAAATGATGGGATCACACCCAGCTAATAATAATGCTTCAAATGCAACATTTGCAGACGAAACACCTATATTTTCAAATAGCACATTGTCGAAATGTTTATTGATCCACCATTCTGGTCCAATATTTGTTTTGGACGTGATTACTTTTTTTCCTTTGTATTCCTCATATATTTGGGGCCATAATACAGACGGACCAAACAATACCAGATCATCCTCAAAGGTTTTTCCTTGGTAATAATAGGTGTATGTAGGCTCATCTCTTTCAACACTTGCCACTCCATCTAATTTCACTCCATTGGCCCTGCATGCCTGCACACTGGCATCACATGCAATAATAACTGCCTTATCATTGGCTTCCTTCAATACACCAATATTTTTTTCCAAGGAAGGACCGGATGCCACCACGATTCCAGGAACACCAGCAAACTTGTTCCTAATTTCATTAATGGAATTTGCTTCAAAAAATGCCGGAATATTGGTATAGGTATTGGAAAAACCGTTAAATGCATCTTCCAGGCAATTTCCTAAAATTGTAATTCGATAACTCATTTTTTCATGTATATACTGCACAAAGCTGTGTGCAATTTGCTTATACATGGTATAATTGGCTAACAAGATAACCTGCAAGTTATAAACCAAATTATCCCATCCCAGACTGATATATGCATCAATTTCACGTTTGACATCTGTATCAAAACTATCGCATATAATTAATCCCACATTGTTATCTTCAAATATATATCGAATATCCTCATGAGTTAATACATATTTTAATTTTTTTACATCCGGCTCCACAATCAACATTTTGCTTTCAGATGACATATTCCTTCGAATATATTTCAACAATCCCACATGAATAATTCCAAACACCACAAATAGATTGTCTCTGTCAAAATCAATATTAGCTGTGTATAATTCAGCTTCTTTTTCCGGATAGGAACTGACCAATTTATATTCAATTCCTTCATGTTTCCATAGCCTTGCATCTCCATCCGAGATAATATAGTCATCCTCTACTTCTACTTCTTCCCATTGTTCTGTTTTTTTCTTTGCGTTAAATATACATCTTTTTAAACTTTCAATATTCTCCAAAAAATTACCATTCATTTCCATACCACCTCTAATAAATAAATGGAGTTAGAAATATTTTCCAACTCCATCTATCATCCGTTCTCAACTCAAAACATCATTACTATTGTAACAACTGTGTTACTCCCTGTGTAGACTGATTTGCCTGGGCAAGCATTGACTGACCAGCCTGCATAAGAATGTTATTCTTAGAGAATCTCGTCATCTCGTCTGCCATATCAGTATCACGCAAAGTTGACTCTGCTGACTGCAAGTTTTCACTAGATGTATCCAAGTTCGCAATTGTGTGCTCTAATCTGTTCTGTACTGCTCCGAGTTTTGCTCTTTCTGTTGACACAGACTGAATGGCCATATCATACGCTTCAATCGCCATAGATGCATTATCCTGATGTGTCACATCAAGTGCCTTACCATCCTTGGAAACCTTTAAGTCTTCGGTTCTCATACTGTTAATTCCAAGTGCTACTTCCTGACCTGCATTTGCTCCAATCTGAAGTCTTAATGCATCTTTTCCGGTAGCTGCTGGCTCAGTAGTGATTGCTTTGCCTAATGTCAGTGTAATCACATCTCCAGCCTTTAATCCTTTCATTCCGGTAATGTTAATATCGATTGCCGTTCCTTTATCTGCACCTGTTGATGCAGTTAATGTGGAATATACCATACCTTCTGAAATAACCAACTTATTTGTATTACCTGTAATATCAATTTTTCCATCATACTTACCAAACAATGATGTCATGGTAAATGCATCAGACGAAATAGTATCACCTGTAATATCTTTTAAAATTTCAATTCTGATTACATCTGTCTCTTTTAACATTGACATTCCATCAGCTGTTGTTGCAACTTTTGTACTTGCACCTGCGAATGTTCCCTCGATTGTTCCAGAACCTGACTTTCCTGTCACAGCACCCTTTCTGTCTCCATTCAATAATTTCTTTGTATTGAACTCTGTTGTATTAGCAATACGATCCACTTCCTGAGTTAACTGATCAATCTCATTCTGAATCTGTGTTCTATCGTCTTCCGTGTTGGTATCAGATGATGACTGGATTGCCAACTCACGCATTCTTTGAAGAAGGCTGTGTGTCTCTGTCAATGCACCTTCTGCTGTCTGGATCATCGAGATACCATCTTCTGCATTGGTGGATGCCTGATCCAAGCCTCTAATCTGCCCTCTCATTTTTTCCGAAATAGCAAGTCCTGCCGCATTATCTCCTGCACGGTTAATCTTATATCCAGAAGATAACTTTTCTGTAGACTTTGCCAATTTCTTTGTTGTTTTTCCTAAATTTCCGTTCGCGTTCATCGCGGTCATGTTGTGCTGAATTACCATATACTTTTCCTCCTTGAATGTGTGTAGCCTCCTGCTACTTTGTTAATTTAAAATGACACCTACATTTCTACAAACTCCTTTTTGCATTTATGTAACTATCACCACCTGTACTTTGTAATAAAAAATTCACAAAAGCGAACATTTTATCACATACTATTAATATCGACTTGTTTTGTTATTACTTTACCTTTTTTGTGTCTTTTTTCTAATTTTTCACTTTTCATGCATCGCAAAAATTAAAATGCCAGAATAGTATTTTACTACTATTCCGGCATATAGGATAGACTGAATATCCAAATAAATTAGCCTAATAAGCTTAATACACCCTGTGTTGACTGATTTGCCTGCGCAAGCATTGATTGACCAGCCTGCATAAGAATGTTATTCTTAGAGAATCTAGTCATCTCATCTGCCATATCAGTATCACGCAAGCTTGATTCTGCTGACTGTAAGTTCTCACTAGATGTATCCAAATTCGCAATTGTATGCTCTAATCTGTTTTGTACTGCTCCCAGTTTTGCTCTTTCTGTTGACACAGACTGAATCGCCATGTCATAAGCTTCAATCGCCATGGATGCACCATCCTGTTTTGTTACATCAAGTGCCTTTCCATCCTTAGAAATCTTAAGATCTTCTGTTCTCATACTGTTGATTCCAAGTGCAACTTCCTGACCTGCATTTGCTCCAATCTGAAGTCTTAATGCATCCTTTCCTGTAGCTGCTGGCTCAGTAGTGATTGCTTTGCCTAATGTCAATGTAATCACATCTCCAGCCTTTAATCCATTCATTCCAGTAATGTCAATATCTATCGCAGTTCCTTTATCTGCAGCTGGTGATGCAGTTAATGTAGAATATACCATACCTTCTGAAATAACGATCTTTTCTGTATTACCTGTAATATCAATTTTTCCGTCATACTTACCAAACAACGATGTCATAGTAAATGCTTCAGACGAAATAGTATCACCTGTAATATCTTTCAAAATTTCAATTCTGATTACATCTGTCTCTTTTAACATTGACATTCCCTCAGCTGTTGTTGCAACTTTTGTACTTGCACCTGCGAATGTTCCTTCAATAGATCCTGATCCAGACTTTCCTGTAACAGCACCCTTTCTGTCACCATTCAATAATTTCTTTGTATTGAACTCTGTTGTATTTGCAATACGATCAACTTCCTGAGTCAACTGATCAATTTCGTTCTGAATCTGTGTTCTATCGTCATCTGTATTAGTATCAGATGATGACTGTACAGCTAACTCACGCATTCTCTGAATGATGCTGTGTGTCTCTGTCAATGCTCCTTCTGCTGTCTGGATTAAAGAAATTCCATCTTCAGCGTTTGTAGATGCCTGATCCAAACCTCTGATCTGACCTCTCATCTTCTCAGAAATTGCAAGTCCAGCTGCGTTATCTCCTGCACGGTTAATCTTATAACCTGATGATAACTTTTCTGTAGACTTTGCTAAATTTCCTGTTGTTACTCCTAAGTTTCTGTTTGCGTTTGCCGCAGTCATGTTATGTTGTACTACCATACCCATAATAATTCCTCCTTGAATGTCAAGCAACTTCCTTGTTGCTCCCAAATATAATTAATTGTATCAGTAAACTCACCCCTCGTTATCCAAAAGCCGTACGCTCTTTTGAAAAACAGATTGTTTATTTACTTGTTATATATATCGGTGGTATATTCCAAAACTTAACAGCATTTTTTTACAATTCTGTTAAATTTTTGTTTCTTTTTTATTTTTTATTATCAAAAAAATAAGACACTCCACTCTCTCGGTCCGCCAGGTGACTGGTATACTTGTTTGCACTATGTTGATTGAACTGAAAAGCTTTCACTTCATTTTTCTTTCGCTGAAAGTAATACTCCATAAACTGCTTATTCCGCAGTTCCTGCGCCTGTATCTTCGCCGTATAGTCCGTAATCTTCTTAATGAGCTGTTGCATCTCCTTGATCTCAACTTCATATAGATATCGGTTTTCTTCAAAGGCATCTTTCACTCTCTCATACACCCGTTCAAATCCCATATCTGCTTTTTCTAATTCTTCCAAAGAGATACGCTTTCTTTCTTCCGTACTCTCAATCTCTTCCATAGACACATCCTGCTTCTTTAACAAAGCTTCCTGTTCCAATGCATCTCGATCCATTTGCTCTAAAATCGTAATCTTCTTCTTTAATGCCATAACTAAGATATCTACATATGTTGACTTCTCTTCCATTGTACTCTTCCACTCCTACTCTCAACTAGAAAAAAAGCCCCTCCATCCTCCATCCCGGAAAACAAAAGGGCCTTTATCACTAAATCATCTTTGCTGATCAACCAACCTGAGTCTTCTCACCAGCATTAATTTTCATAACCTCTACCCAAGTCTCACGCATCTCCTTAATGCGTCCCAACGCTTCATCCAAAAGTTCCATATCTTTCTTCACATTGGCATCTACCAAGGTATAATAAATATACTCATACACACGGTCAAAATCCTTGGCTACCGGATAATCGAAGTTCAACGAGTTACGAAACTCTACGATAATCTTCTTCGCCTTCTGGATATATGTATTCGCCTTTTCATAATCGTTCTTCTCCAAGGCAGCTTTTCCAATGTTACAAAACTTTACTGCTCCGTCAAATAACATCAATGTCAACTCTGCCGGTGATGCTGTTTTTATTCTAGTCTGCTGATATGCAGCTGCTGCCGCGTTTGTATATGCCATATGTATTCCTCCTCTATATGTAATACCCTTCATTCTTTTGTTTCTGTTACACTGTATATCGACTATTTTTTCTGTCATACTTAGTCTTTTTCCCCCATGTAATAATTATTTAATATTTATTTTAATATCCACCCATCAATGAACCTAAATAACTGGACTGGCTGTTAAGCTTCGCCATAGCAGTCTCCATGGCACTAAACTGCTTATAATACTTATCTTCCATGGCGGTAAGCTTTTTCTGCAATTCCGAAATCTGCTTCTTGTAGGTCGTCTGTTGTGTGGTCATCTGCTTATCATTATAGAAAGTCAATGCACTACTTAAGCTGGTCTTGGACATCTTCTTGGTCAAAGCATCGTATAAGGACTGACCTGCTGCTGCCAAAGTCTTCATAACTTTGTCTGGATCCTTTTCCAGTGCTTCCTTCAACAAGTTTGTCTCAGAGGCATAGGTCTCATCATCCTCATCTCCATAGATATGCAGCTTTCCTCGTTCCGTATAATCACTGGAAGTACGGATACCAAAGGTAGCCATACTGTACTTCTTTCCATCAATGTCAGTAGACACCAACAAAGAACTTCTCATGGTATCAATAATTCCACCTAACACTCCGTCCTTTCTCAACAAAGAATCTTTAATCTTTGTCTCCCATTTCTCTACCTGATCATCGGTCATAGCCTCTTTCTCTTCATCCGTCAATGGATCATAGCCTCTGGCCGATTTGGCATTGAACTTGGTATTTAGGGTATCCAGGATTTCATTGTATGCCTTTACAAAATCCTTCACCATCTTATATGCACTCTCTGTGTCAGAAGTAACGCTTAATGTCATCTTCTTACCCACTTCTGTAGTGTTCTTCAAATCAATGGTCAATCCATTCACACTAAAATTGTTACTAGAGCCGGTTAATTCTGCATCATCTAATACGATCACTGCATCTGCAGCCTTTACAACAGTCATCTTTGTGCCATTAATGTCCGTAGTCCCACTACTTGCGCTAGTAATATTAGCAAGCCCCAGACTCTTCAGCTGATCCCCTGCAACAGTTCCACCAGCTTCTAGAGTAGCTTTGTATTCTTTTGTAGATATATAACTATCCAAATCTGCTGCAAAAGTAGAAGACTGATTATTTAATCTCTGATATGCCTCAAAAGCCGATTGCAATCCAGCTTCCGGTGTCAGACTAGAATCTGCCAGATACCCCTTAATCTTTGTAATATCCTCTGAACTTAATGCCTCTACGGTAGAGAGATCCGCCTTCATCTGCGTTACTTCACCCTGCACCTGAGTCGCCTTTGTCTCAATGGCACTCCACTCTGCACTGTTCTCATCTGCGTTTGCATCTTTGTAAGCGATCAACAAACCCTTTCCTTCATCCCCAAGTGCATCGACAAATGCTTTATAAGCTGCATTATAGGTTGCATTTGCTGCTCCATCGACAGCATCTGTCTCGTCCAAGGTTCCTCCTGACAACAAAGTATCCAATTCGTCTTTGTTGATCGCTTTCAAGGTATTCACTACATCATCAGTAAGTTTGTCCTTATCAGCCAGCACATTCTTCTCTAATGTAGCCTTCTTAGCTTCCACATCAATACTTCCCGTAGTAATACTAAACGCATTCTCTGAACCACTGGCAGAAGAACTGATGAACAGTCTCTTCTGAGAAGTATCAAAATTTGCATTGAGTCCTGCTGACTTACATGCATCTACAAAATCTGCAATGGTACTATCCGATTTCACCTCAAAAGTAGAAGTCTTACCAGCATTGGTAATCTCTATAGTAGCACCTGCAGTCATACCAAGAGAAGTCAAGGTAGCCTTGTTGCTGCTGGCGTCAATTTTGGCACCTGTTACGATCTGGGATGCAGCCAACGACTTCACTTCTAATGTATGAGAACCGGTAGCTGCACCTCCGGTAGAGGTAGCTGTGGCAATCCCTTCATCGGAAGAAGATACTTTCTGGGTTCGATAACTACCCTGTGTCTTAAATTTTGTTAACTGCTTCGTATACAAAGAATACAGTTTTGTATTCAAATCTTTCCAAATTTCCTGTGTCCATTCTGATTTAGTCAGTTTATTTTGAACTTTTGTAACTTTTAAACTATTTGCACTCACCAATGCCTGAATAATAGAATCCGTGTCTAATCCGGAATTGATTCCCGTCATTCGAATTGCCATACTAATTCCTCCTTATATCAATCTTACACTATATTGTGATACTGTTCAGACCTTTTGACCCTGGTATCACAATTTTTCATCTAACATTAACCCTGCCTGCTCTTTAATCATTGCCAGCATCTCTAATGTCTCTTCTGCAGGTATCTCTCGAATCACTTCATCGGTATCTTTATCTTTTACTTTGATGGCGATACGGTTGGTTCTCTCATCATAGGAAAATTCACATGCCGTCTGTTTCAAACGGGTCTCTTGATTGGCCCGATCAATAGCCTCTCGCAATTTGCGCTGTTTCAGAAGCATCTTCTCCTTCTTCTCTTCCTGTTTCTTCTCCTCCTGGTCTATGTTCTCTTTTTCTACAACCACTTCCTGTACGCTTTCCTGATGTACCTGCTTGATTTCTTTCTTCTCGTCAGCACGCTTATCCACGTCTTCCGTATTTTTCTTATTCTTCATCTCCGTACTCTTATAATTTTCCGAATACAGAGTACTAATATTGCTAATCATATGCCCACCTCCATGTCCATGCATCAATGTCATGTTGCTGGGGTCAAAAGGTATTTTGCCCCCAATGATACCTATCTAAACACACTTCTACTGTTTTTCTTTTCTATGTTATCGGCTTTTTTCTTACAGACTTTAACAGTTTCATGGGTTTTCTCCAATTTTCCCCATATTATTTTTCATTTCCGAACAAGGCTGCCAAACTATTTACATCTGCAACACTTTCCATAGCATGTTTATTCTCCTCCTGTATCTGCAAATAGATCTCCTTCCGATAAATCCCTACACTCTTGGGCGCATTGATCCCAATCTTCACCTGGTCGTTTCGAACATCTAAAATCGTAATTTCTATATCATTGCCAATCATAATTGACTCATTTAGTTTTCTTGATAATGCTAACATGCCGCTTCCTCCTTCTTCTTCTGGATGGCGTCATATACATTATACTTCACCTCATAATCTGCATTGTCCACGATTAACTGACACCCTTTTCTAGTATCGGAATTGATGATCAATGGTGCCTTTAAATTTGCTGTGGTCTTGGTCACATCGGAAGATACCGTCATGGTAAGTAACAGACACAAATTGTCTTCTGTTAATTCTCCCAAAGGCTTGATCAATTCCTCGTTCACATTTGGGCTATAGTCTTCTTTTACCACAGTTGGATAAATCACAGGCAATGCCAAAGCTGCTTCCTCTACACTCTGAAACCACATAATATTCTTTTCTCCCTCTGCCTCACTGTCAAATAATAAAGTAAACTTTGTATAATTTTCAAATCCCATCAAACCATGTTCAAATGTAATGATCTTATCTTCTGTTAAATCAATCTCTCCAAAGTATTTTGTCTGTACCAACATACTATAATCATCCTTCCTATTTGATTTCTGCTTGTTTCTGCTTTGTTCTTTTTATCGGCACTTAAAAGTGGAAACAAAACCTTATTCCTCCACTTTTATCGAAAGTACGTAAAAATGTCAAACAGCATCCGCCACCAGTTCCATACAACTGGTTGAAAGGCGAGTACTATTTGACATTTCTATACTGCTTCTACTTAATTTATTTAAGAAAATCCAACAAGCTATTCTGCACCACCCTTGATGCAGCATTCAAGGATGCGGTATAGGTCACATTTGCAGCATTATAATTAATTGCTGCTTCCTCTAGATCTACACCATCATTATTATTCTGTAATTCGGAATAGCTTGTCTTCATATCTGTCAATCGAGACTGTACCAGTTCCAATCTTACAACTCTACTACCCATACTTGTGGTCGCAATATTCACGCCCACTTTCTTTACCATAACCTTACCAAGGTCTTTATCATATTCTGCCACATTTGCACCATTCTGAGCTGCCTTTGTTGTGGTTTGTGCCGAAGCAAAGGTCTCACGCAAAATAGATTTCTTCAAGGTTAATTCTGTATCTAACTGTTCCTGCAAGGACTGTAGTGCTTTCATTTCATCCTCAGTCTTATTGCTGTCTGACATGAGCAATTTTACATTTTCAATCTTTGTTTGGGTATCATATGCATCGTTCACTGCATTTAAAATGTTATCGATGGAACGGGCATAAGCGGAATTGATCGTATCACAAGCCAGCACATTCACTTTTAATTTCTGTCCAAAGTTTACATTGTACTCAATATCCTGATCCTGAGGCTTTTTATGCAGCTTCTTTGTATCCGCCTTCGTATTTCCGTTCTTATCCACCTCCCAGGAAGTACAATCATAGTACATCTCCGGACGGACATCTCCTTTTTCGAAGTTCTTCTTATCGTAACTCAATTGTAATCCATTAGATTTTCTCAAATCCTCGTACAGATCATCGGACACGACAATCTGACCGGTATCTTTTAAAATATGAATTCCGGATACCGCCGCTCCGGTCCCGTCCACAAACTGAAATGCATTTGCGTCTGTACTGTCCATTTCCGTAATCGGAACATCCACATTGCCAATCTTTATCTTTCCTGCTGCACTCTTTTCTACTGTTCCATCTGCATTGTAAAAGGATAACTCCGTATATCCTTCGATGTCCTTATACCCTAAATCGATAACATAGGCCTTTGCTGTAGTTGGTGCCTGTTTCTTGTATTCTTCTGCCGACAAAGCAGGATCATAGGTTGCTCCTCCAGTCACGTATGTCTTCTCGTACATCTGCTGGAATGCCAATGGTTCACTTATGTTGTATAACTTAGAGGAGTCTTCCTCTGTATAACAAACGGAGGTATTGGTACGATATCCGGAAAACAAATATCTTCCCGCATGATCTGCATTTAGATTGTTATAGATTTCCTCCTTAAAGTGCATCAACTGGATCTCCATACTCTGACGGTCAATAGTCTCGTAGGTATCCGTAGCACCTGCTGCACACTTATCATACAAATCTGTCAATAAGCTGTTCATATTTACTAATGCACTCTCCGTCAGTTCCATCCATGACTTTGCATCCTCTGTATTTTTCTCTAAGTACTGCTTGGTCTCGGAAATATTTTCTCTATATTTCAAGGAACGAATGGCAATGACAGGATCATCCGAAGGTTTCTGAATCCTTTGCAGAGTGGAAAACTGATCAAATTTTTTGTTCATATCTGATTTATTTGACATGATATTATTCAACATTCCCGTGGTCATCATTGCATTTGTAATTCGCATACGTTACACTCCTTTCTATTTATACGATACCTACGAATTGCTACGCTGCTAGCAACTCATGTGGGTTCAGACCTTTTGACCCTGGTATCACATATTTAACAATATGTCATATAACTGAGACATAGTGGAAATAATCTTTGCATTGAGTTCATATGCATTCTGATATTTCACTAATTTCATGGCTTCCTCGTCTTTATCCACGCTGGATACGGACATTCTCTGCTGGTCAATGGCATTATTGATGTTCTCCTGACTGGTTCGGAATAAAATTGACTGTGCAGTATCCGTAGCTATATTAGAGGTAAAAGTCTGCAGAAATTCCGCCGCTCTTCCTTCCTTAAACATACTTTTGTCTTTCATCTTGTCGATCATCTTATCGATCACATCAGTAGCCTCCACTCCACTATCAATATTTGAAGTGGTTGCAAGCAGTTGTATATTGTTTTGTATCTTATCTGTCACTGAAAAATTCATCGCTGTTACATTGTAGTAGGAAACACGATTTGCCTTTTGCACATAGTTTTCATCAACCTCTACACCATTTTCGCCTGTATAATGAGCCACACCCGTAGCCCCACCGGTAGATGAAAAAGAGGTTACTTTCATGCTCTTTTGTTGTTTGACCCCATTGGCATCTATATACTCCACCGTATATCCATCCTCTAATAATTCATAACTCTCACCGGATACCGGATTCTTTCCATTAAAGAAATCCAATCCCGGTGCTTGATTCAATGTCTGATCCTGTCCGGTATTATGGATCATATTCATCTCAGAGGCTAAAGTTCTTACAAATTCATTGAGCTGTGCCTGATAGTATGGAATTCCTTTGTAATTGATTGAAGAACCGATGGATACATCCATCGTGCCTCCATTGGACACTTTGGAAATTCCTTTTACTCCATCTTCATCTACCAGACCATTAAAGGTATAGGAATAACTTCCATCCGCTTCTATTGTTACGGAAAAGTCTGTGTATGTATAATTCACCGCGCCAATCTTGATCATACCGTTCGATTCCGGAATATTTAATTTTTTAAGGTCATTGCAACTAGCTCCCTTTACCGTAACGGAATCATCCTTATATTTGGTATTTTCAGAAGTCCCGGTAAAATTTGTCTGGTTATTTCCATCTCTTACTTCAAAGAGTGCCTGTAACTTTCCTCCCAATGTTGGACTAGCACTGTTGAATTCCTGGGTATCACTCCATGTGAGCTGGTACATGCAATCCATATCGTTCTGGCCCACTCTTCCATCCATAGAGGATACAACCAGAGTATTATAGTTGTTGGTGTCCACCAGAATCTTTCCATCCAGCATAACCACAAACTGATTTACTACCGTCTTGTCATCTCCCTGGAATACCTCCATAGTGGAGATATTTCCATACTCCGATAACTCATCCAACAATACATCTCTCTCATCCCGAAGAT
>JBGVLO010000238.1:0-1643 GCA_045124315.1 Lachnospiraceae bacterium | reverse complement strand
GAAGGATGGTAAGGTTAAAGACACTCATGCCGTAGGTAATAACCGTTTAGTGTTGAGTGCTACTTACTCTTTCTAATTTTATGATACATAATAGGAGCCGACACCATACATAATTTTGTGTAAATCGAGAATACGGGATTCAGAAATGAGTCTCGTATTTTCTTTATTATTAAATTTGTAAAAACATAAAATTATGTCTGAACGTAACAAAGTTGTTCCCGATTCCATGCTGAGCAAAGAATTCCTCAGCCAGTTCAAGACCGAAGCTGATGTCAGCAAGTTCCTCAAACAGCTTCACTCGCAAGTATTGGAAAAGATGCTTGAGGGTGAAATGGATGTCCACCTGGGTTATGAAAAGAACTCCGTGGCAGGCAATAATAGTGGTAATTCCCGTAATGGGAAGTATCCGAAGAAGATTCAAACGGAACATGGTGAATCTGTCATATCCATTCCTCGTGACCGTAATGGTGAGTTTGAACCGATAGTGGTTCCTAAGCATGAGAGTCGTGGTCTTTCAATTGAAAAGCTTGTCATCTCGTTGTACGCCAAAGGCATGAGTGTATCTGACATAGAGGAGGAAATGCGTGAAATCTATGATATAGAGCTTTCCACCTCTGCTATTTCCATCATAACCAACAAGGTCAATCAAGCCGCTATGGAGTGGCAGAACCGCCCGTTAGATCCCATTTATTTGATTGTGTGGATGGATGGTATTGTCTTTAAAGTCCGTGATAACGGAAAAATCATCAACAAGACCGTTTACTTATGTGTGGGGCTTAAGCAGAATGGCCTGAAAGAAGTACTCGGTATGTGGGTCGGTAAAACAGAAAGTTCCTCGTTTTGGATGGGTGTTCTGACCGATTTAAAGGCCCGTGGAGTGCAGGATATACTTATTACCTGTACTGATAATCTCAATGGATTTACAGAAACCATACGGAGCGTATTCCCTCAATCATCCACTCAAATCTGTGTCGTACATCAAATCAGAAACTCCTGTAAATATGTGGTTTATAAGGATAAGAAGGAGTTTACAGCCGACATGAAGAACATATACAATGCTCCAAACAAGGAAGCTGCAGCCATGGAACTCGACAATTTGGAAAAGAAATGGGGTGGAAAATATCCTTATGCCATCTTATCCTGGAGACGGAATTGGGATGACCTGACGGTTTTCTTCCAATTTCCACTGGAAATCAGAAATATTATTTATACGACAAACCTTATTGAAAATCTCAACGGAAAGATTAGAAAGTACACTAAATCAAAGCTTTCCTTCCCCTCGGATGATGCGGTTAAGAAGACCGTTTACCTTTCGCTGATGGAAATTGAGAAGAAATGGACACAGCCAATTCATAATTGGGGCTTGATTATGAACCAATTTATTCTTATATTTGAAAACAGAATCCAGATATAGGAGATGATATCTGAATCCTGTTTTCTCATTTACACAATATTTTGGACACTGCCTCTTTAATATTAAAATTAGTTACTTCAAATTATATTTTTTACCATAGATTCTTCCTTGTTCATCTAAAAGACATGTATAAAATTCTCCGACGCAATACCAATCTCCAGATTCATCTTGTGCCAATGCTTCTACATTTTCCAATACCATATCAGACATTTCTTCATTATTTACATTT
>JBGVLO010000237.1:0-3403 GCA_045124315.1 Lachnospiraceae bacterium | reverse complement strand
GCTGGAACAAGGTCATCCAGCGTTATGAACTGCATCTGATGTTGTTTTGCACGATTCTTTTTCTTATACATAAAAACACCCCAATCATAATAATATTTTACCATGAATGGAGTGCCTTATGCTAGTTTGTCAACAATCTGATCACAGAATAATTCTGTAATGTGCTTTGGTGTTAAAACAATTCCAAGTGTTTGTCCATCACCACCAGAATAACTCATAAATTCGCCATAAAATCTACCTAAATAATCTTCTGAAGAACTGGTATATTTTATGCTTTTAAAAATCTTCTCATATAAAAATTTTGCATAATACTTTAATGGTGTTTCACCTAATGTATCATTTATTTCATTTAAAATCTGTGTATCACGAATAATAGCAAACTGGCTTAATATCTTATCTAATTTTACTTGCGGCTGTACATTCACACGTTTCAAATTTGATTCTATCGCTTTATAAATCTTTTGTCCGTCTGTTTCTACAGTATCACCCACTAAATTATCTATACTGAAACTTTTCTTTTCAATTTCATTTAAGGCAAGCAAAATACCAGATACAACTAATGGTTTATCAATATCCTTCAAATTTCCATAGTTTCTTAAATCTTCATGTAGTTCGGCTGCATCCCTTAAAATTTCTGCAAGTTCTTTTTCTGTGTTAGTATCTTCCTTTAACACTTCCTTTGTGTAGTATTCATCTATATTCTTTTCATTGAAAGAAATAAAGGATTCTACATCTGGAAGCTCCCTGTAATATTCTGTATCATCAATATATAATGGACTAATTTTATGTTTTTTCTTATCACCAGATACACCGATAGCAATTACTTTTTTGTATGTGGTATTTCTGGCTAAATGCTTTGCATAATATAAAGCACCATTAACCGCATAATCAACAACTGCACTCTGCTCTAAGCTGATTACAGTACCATTTAATAATTTATGCTTATCAGTCTTAGGTTTATCTTCAATAACAATGATAAAATCCTTAACCACACCAACATACTCAGGAAAGCCAACATGCCCCGTTCCTTTTTTGCTGGCTGTCTTTAATGCATCATCTATTTCTTTTATAGAACTTCCTTGTGGATCTAATTCAATTTCTGCATCCTTTAATAAATCATATACCCATAAATCGGTTCTTGCTTCTTTTTTTGCCATCTATTATAATCTCCTTTGTCAATTTATTTAAAATGTCCAAAGTGCAATTCTGAATGTAAATATACAGAGAATATTCTACCATAAAACCGCACTTTTCGCATTAGTTTTTTTGCGTTACACGCCTTGATGCTTTGCATCAATTCCCAGTCTACCGCACAAAAAATTTACCGAGCCAGCAAAGAACGCTGCCATGCCAAATCTTTTTGTTTGGTTTATATATAACCACTTTTTCTTCCGCTTTTATTTATCCTTATCTGGTAATAATCCAGTAAAATCTAATTTATCATCAATCACATTATCACTTTTTGATACTCTAAATGTAATCTTATACATTGAATTACCCCTATCTGCCCTTCTTGCCATACTATCAACAACTATCCTTGCATATTCATCTTCTGGAATGTTATCTGGGGTTCTATTATTCAATGCATTGTAATATACATCACGTTTTCCAATTACATTAATATCTGTTTTGCTATTAATTTCTTTCATTGCTGGAATTAATACATATCGCTTGAAGTCATACCACTTAGGATATTTATTTTCTAATCCTAAAAGCTGCCTTAAATGTTCCACTGTGTAATCTGTATGATCCACGCCATCACGATAGCTTCTGAAAAACAAATATAGAATCTTTGCATATTTGCTATGTAACCTCACCATATTTTTAAATTCTACTGGTGTAAATCCAGTTTCATAATTCATTAAAAAAAACTGTGTTTCATATGGCATACGCACATCTAATATACCAGTATCGAAATGATATTTAATATGTGAAAAATAGCTATATGATTCATATATCATTGTTTTGTTCCCATGCTTATCTAATTCTTTATGTGCTTCTGTCCTAATTTCAAAAGTCTTTTCTTGCATTTTTTTAAGTCTTATATATACAGCCATTTTTTCTTCATCTGTATACTTGCTCCAGTCTTTATTGTAGCCTATACCATCAAAAAATTTTTTCATATCAATTTCTATTAAATGGCACTTCTATATTGCAACTATCCACATTCATCAAAAAAATGACCTTCAAGACAGCTTTTCTGCCGTCCTGAAGGTCATTTCACTCTAAAAAACTCCCCGAGCCTTATTCTTACTTGCCGGTCCTGCCCCTCTTGGTCATTGGAATGCCCTGCTTGCACAGCGGGCACTCATCCGGCTGGTAGGTCTGTACATCCATGTGCAGCAATGCGGTGCTAGGCACATCACCAAAGGTGGCCTTGCCGCCGCTGCGGTCAACCAGCATGCTGACAGCTACAGGGATGCCGCCATGCTCCTTGACTACATCGATTACCTCGCGGATGGAGCCACCGGTGGTCACGATGTCCTCCACAATCAGCACACGCTCACCTTCATGGAGGGTGAAGCCGCGGCGGAAGGTCATCTTGCCATTCTCACGCTCAGTGAAGATGGCACGGGTGCCCAGAGCCTTGCCGGTTTCATGGGCCAGCAGGATGCCGCCGGTTACAGGGCCTACAACAGTCTCGATGTTGGCATCCTTGAACTTCTCTGCCATGGCACGGCACAGCTTTTCAGTGTAAGCAGGCTTCTGCAGCACGTTGAACTTCTCCACATAACGAGGGCTGTGCAGGCCGGAGGTCAAAAGGAAATGCCCCTCCATAATAGCACTGGTCTCAATCAGCAGGTCCTCTACTTCCTTTTCAGTCATAGCATCGCTCATTACTTTACACTCTCCATTTCTGCAATAATCTTCTCAGCCGCTTCCTTCGGATTGGCTGCGGCACGAATCGGGCGCCCCACTACCAGATGGGTAGAGCCGTTCTGCAAGGCAGCTGCCGGAGTGGCAATCCGGCTCTGGTCATCTACGCTGGCACCGGCAGGACGCACCCCCGGCGTAACAATCATAAAGCCATCGCCGCAGGCCTCACGAATAGCAGACGCTTCCTTCGGAGAAGCCACCACGCCATCCAGCCCGGCGGACTTGGCCAGCTTTGCCAGGCGCACCACCTGCTCACGGATGCTGCACTGCATACCGAGGCCTGCCCAGTCTTCTTCATTGATGCTGGTCAAAATTGTAACGGCAATCAGCTTCGGGCATTTTACTCCCTGCTCCTCTGCCAGCTTGTGCAGGCGGTCAGCCGCAGTCTTCATCATGGTATAGCCGCCGGAGGCATGGACATTCAGGATGTCAGCTCCCTGAAACATCAGGGAGCACAGTCCTTCCGCAGCCGTATTGGGAATATCATGAAGCTTCAGGTCAAGGAAAACATGCTTGCCCTGCTCCT
>JBGVLO010000236.1:0-2517 GCA_045124315.1 Lachnospiraceae bacterium | reverse complement strand
CTTCTGCTCTTCAGCATTGCCACTAATCAAGTCTGCCTTATTAACCTTTAATCGTAATAAATACAGCAACGCATAAACGCGATTATACAAGTACTCTATAAATTGCAGATCTTCTAAAGCGTCCCTCTTCTCTTTAGCTTTATTCAGATACTCATTATGCCTGATATCAAAATACTCATTTGACAGTTTCATCACTTCACTAATTTCAGCCTTTACAACTGCATATATCTTTGAGTCTTGATTCGAACATATACCCCTGGCTGCAGCTGCATATTTCTTGTCTACACCATCTGGTTTCTGAACAGAAATAAAATATTGTAATGCATCTACTATATAATCAAGTGCACATTTTTTATCCAACATTTCATTGCTCATTATCATTTCCTCAGAATAAGCAATCTTTCTTTCAAACATTCTATGATCAAGGATTACTTCAATTGATTCTGTAGTTTTATATCCTTTTCCTATCACAGATCCAGAAGATAACTTATATCCTGAATCCGTGAAACTTGTTTTTTTATAAACAGAAATTTCACACTGAAAGCGGATTCCTACAAAAATCCTATTTCTTTTGAGTGTTATCTTCCTGCTGGCCGCTTAATTTATTGTCAATATTAGTTTTGAACGTAAAAATGGGTGCACAAAATAAAGCTATTTACATAACTGCCAATTTTTATGCCAAAGCAAAACGATTATAAATATCCATAAACGCCAGACGCCATATATTACTTCGCCCCAATGCCAGCACTACACGTCGTCCATGGGTTGTCACATGTCCAGCTATCTGTATCAGATTGCTTATAACAGTTCTGATTCTACGACGCTTAACTGGATGTTTGCCCTTGGGAGCACGTTTACTTTTGAGTGATTCCTGACCTACGAGCCTTAAGATGTTATATGCCAGCACAGTTAATTCAAGTACAAGTTCATTTGTATCGAACTTACCTGATAGAAGTCTCTCAACGTCCATATCTGTCTTGATTTCACTATGATACTGTTCGCACTCACCGTGAGCATGATATCCCTTTATGATATCATCATCACTCCAGCCAAGATTTGTCCAGATGGTATTGCATTCAATATCCGGTATCATTAAAAACTGACCATCCTTGTCGGTTGTACGCTCGATTACTTCATACACGATTCTCATAGTAATCGTTTTTTTATTACCTTCGGAATCTTTGTAATCGACGTCCTTCCATGATGAACCTACATATACTGTTTTTCCATTACGAGGCTGACGAATATCCTTACAGCACTCCTTTACTTTTTCAAGCCAGTCCTGTTTTGATTCTCCACGACGAAGGTTTCTTTTTACAATAAACCAGGAGCCATCCTCGATGAGAATACCTAGATTTTCAGCAGCATCGTTTCCGGAATCCATGCGAATAAGCAGTTGTTTGTCAGTAAGCAGATGACTGTATTTTAAGGTCTGACGTAGAAATTCAGGTGTATTGCACTGGCAGTGCTGGCTTCCTTCACGAAGCTCCGTATTTACGAGAAAACCTTCAGTTCCAATATATGCCATCATTGGTGCATAACCTACAAACCCCTTATAAGTATAGGAAACACCTTCTTTGTGGGTTTTGGAATTATCCATAGGTGTGACATCCAGGTCAACAGGAACCATGCCGGTTTCAAGGCATGTTGGTTTGATATTATAAGTGTTGAATATTTCAACATTGGCATTCAGTATTTCTTCTCTTAGAGAAGAACCAATGTCATCCATTCTCTGCCGTAATGTTTCAGCAGAAGGAATGGTTCTTGTAACCCCAAGTGCAAGCTTATAATAATCAGGGTCAGCCGACATTTCCCGAATATCCTCGTAAGAGGTTTTTCCCTGGCATAGAAGACCAATGTATGAAAGAAGAATATCACCATTTTTAATCTGGCTCTGTGAACGTTTGCCATCAACCTTCATGTTATTACATTTTTTTATGAAGTTACTCTTGCCCAGCATCTGACCAACCAGCGATAGACCACTTGGAGTAATCAGACGTTCATCAGATAATTCAATAATAAGCTTTTGCATTGTTGTTCACCTCGTAAATTTTATAACAATATTTTACTATATAAAACATGAGAAAAAAATAAGGAACAACAAATTTTTTGAAATTTTTTCTTCACCCAAAGGGTGAAAATAAAATAAGCTAACAAAAGAGGTTTCAGCCTATGATTTTCAAAGAAAAACAAGTCACGTGAACAAATGAGTTTCACGGAATCAGGTCTTATATACGGTCTTATCTTCCTGATGTGTTATTTATAGGAAGTGCATAGAGGCGTTTTTGGCAGAGTGGTAATTTTTGGAAGTGTATCTTTTATTGTTTTAAAATTTTCATAAAATATGGGGAGTTCATGGGAAAACGGAGGTTTTGCGTATAAATCCCTGGAATCTGGTCGTATTACCATAACACTATGCAATTTCTGGGTAGTGATATACAAAAAATGGATGTTTATACCCAATTTTTATTATAAAAATATGGGAAATTGCAGGTTTTGGGTATAAATCCCTGGAGT
>JBGVLO010000235.1:0-48079 GCA_045124315.1 Lachnospiraceae bacterium | reverse complement strand
TCTTTCTATTCTTCTATTTTATTAATTTGCTCTGACTATTCAGAACCCCCTTCGCAAAACCGCTGCCACGCAGCTTTCCTTTTGCTCATGTGGTTACTTAGCCATATAAATTTACAATTTTGTTCCAATGCAAGCATTCACAAAATGTAAATTTACATGGTGCTGAATCGTTACAAATTATTTATCGTTAGCCGCAACTACACCTGGAAGATCTTTACCCTCTAAGAACTCAAGAGAAGCTCCACCACCTGTAGAAATGTGTGTCATCTTATCAGCAAAACCTAACTGATTTGCTGCTGCAGCAGAATCTCCACCACCGATGATTGTTGTAGCATCAATTTCAGCCATAGCCTTAGCAACTGCAATTGTACCAGCTGCAAAGTTAGACATTTCGAAACATCCCATTGGTCCATTCCATACTACTGTCTTAGCTCCCTTAACAGCATCTGCATATAATTCAGCAGTCTTAGGTCCGATATCCAATCCTAACCATCCTGCTTCTAAACCTTCAACATCTGTAACAACCTTTGTGTTCGCAGCATTGTCAAACTTGTCTGCAGCCATAGTATCAACTGGGATTAAAAGCTTCTTACCGTTTGCCTCAGCCTTAGCCATCATTTCCTTCGCATAATCTACATAATCAGCTTCGAATAAAGAATCACCGATTGCATATCCTTTAGCTGAAAGGAAAGTAAATGCCATACCTCCACCAATGATCAATGTATCTACCTTATCAAGAAGATTATTGATTACTGAAATCTTTGAAGAAACCTTTGAACCACCTAAAATAGCAACAAATGGTCTTTCCGGATTGTTCACTGCATTTCCTAAGAAATCAATTTCTTTCTGCATTAAGTATCCAACAACTGCAGTATCCACGTACTCTGTAACACCAACATTGGAACAATGTGCTCTATGAGCTGTACCAAATGCGTCATTTACGAATACATCACATAAAGAAGCCAATTCTTTCGAGAAAGCTTCTCCATTCTTAGTTTCTTCCGCTCTATAACGAGTATTCTCTAACAATACAACGTCTCCATCGTTCATAGCAGCTACAGCAGCTTTTGCATTGTCACCAACTACAGTTGCATCTGCTGCAAACTTAACTTCCTGTCCTAATAACTCAGTCAAACGAGCCGCTACAGGAGCTAAAGATAATTCTGGTTTAGCTTCTCCCTTTGGCTTACCAAGATGTGAGCAAAGAATAACCTTTCCACCATCTGCGATCAACTTCTTAATAGTTGGTAAAGCAGCTACCAAACGATTTTCATCTGTAATCTTTCCATCCTGTAATGGCACATTAAAATCACAACGAACTAAAACTTTTTTTCCTTTTACGTTAATATCATCTACTGACTTCTTGTTTAACATACTCTTCTATCCTTTCTTTGTATAAAATACTGCTCACAATGAAACAGTCTAAAGCAGTATACCAATATGCTTGTGTATACTACTATTTCAAAAAAGGCCCGGTCCAAAAGACCGGACCCTTTTTAGGTCTATTAAAGTGCTTTCGCACTACTTGTTCAATTAGAATTAAGCTAACTCTGAGAAGTACTTAATTGTTCTAACCATCTGGCTTGTGTATGAGTTCTCGTTATCATACCATGAAACAACCTGAACTTCATATAAATCGTCAGCAACCTTAGAAACCATTGTCTGTGTTGCATCGAATAATGAACCATATCTCATTCCAACGATATCGCTAGATACGATTTCATCTTCGTTGTATCCGAAAGACTCATTTGCTGCTGCCTTCATAGCTGCGTTAATACCTTCTACAGTTTCGTCTGTTCCCATAACAACTGCTGTTAAGATTGTTGTTGATCCTGTAGGAGTCGGAACACGCTGAGCAGATCCGATTAACTTACCATTTAACTCAGGGATAACTAAACCGATAGCTTTAGCTGCACCTGTTGAGTTAGGAACGATATTAACTGCTGCTGCACGAGATCTTCTTAAGTCACCCTTTCTCTGAGGACCATCAAGAGTCATCTGATCTCCTGTGTAAGCATGAATTGTACACATGATACCAGACTGGATTGCTGCATACTTATTCAAAGCGTCAGCCATTGGTGCTAAACAGTTTGTTGTACATGAAGCTGCAGAGATTACATCATCAGAAGCCTTTAATGTGTCATGGTTAACATTGTAAACGATTGTAGGAAGATCATTTCCTGCTGGTGCAGAAATAACAACCTTACGAGCACCTGCCTTAATATGAGCAGAAGCCTTATCCTTAGAGCAGTAGAAACCTGTACACTCTAATACAACGTCAACGTTCAATTCACCCCATGGGCACTTAGAAGCATCAGCCTCAGCGTAGATCTTGATTTCTTTTCCATCACCTGTGATAGAATCTTCACCAGCTGTAACTGTGTCAGCCTTCTCATACTTACCCTGAGAAGAATCATACTTTAACAAGTGAGCCAACATCTTAGGGCTTGTTAAATCGTTAATTGCTACTACTTCGTATCCTTCTGCTCCAAACATCTGTCTGAAAGCAAGACGTCCGATACGTCCAAAACCATTAATTGCTACTTTTACTGCCATGTTTTGTTCCTCCTAAAATTTAAATATTAATGTATACTGCCTGTCCATCTCTTAAAAATGAAATAGGAACAGTAATTCACTAAATCCGTTTGTTTCCACAAACCTCGCTTTTTATTTTATACAATTTGCACCTAAAATGCAAGTATTGTTTTGTTTTTTTTCAATTCTTATCAAATTCCGGAAATACAATCTGTTTTTTGTGCACATTCAACAATATTCCTGATTTTAACATCCAAAGTCCCAATATTGTATTTGCTTCTATGCATTTCAGACCTATCGTTCTATATTGCATTGACCACTTATTCATTCTATTTCCAAATGTACTTCACTATAAACTGCGATAGATTTCTTCATATTTTCGAGCAGATGTATTCCACGAAAAATCCATCTGCATGCCACGATCTACGATTTTGTTCCATTCACGTTTTCTATTCTGAAACACATGCTTTGCATATCGGATAGTATTGAGCATCTCATGAGCATTATAGTTTCGGAACGAAAAACCGGTTCCAGTGTTCTCGTATTCATTGTAAGGAACAACTGTATCTCGAAGTCCTCCTGTTTCTCGAACGATTGGTACTGTACCATAGCGAAGTGCCATCAACTGGCTAAGACCACATGGCTCGAACAAAGACGGCATCAAAAAGGCATCACAGGATGCATACAATTTATGTGACACTTCATTTGCGTAATAAATATTAGCAGATACTCGATCCGGATATTTCCACGCATAATGCCGGAACAGATGCTCATACTTTCCTTCTCCTGTTCCAACTATGACAAGTTGTGTATCTTCCGAACAAATCTCTTCTATAACATACTCCACCAAATCCAGACCTTTCTGATCTGTCAATCTACTACATATTCCAATCATAAACTTCTTATCATCACGAGCCAGTCCAAATTCTTCCTGAAATCCTCTCTTATTTTTTATCTTCTCTTTTCGAAATGTCTTTTGATTATACTTTTGATAAATATACGGATCTTCTTCTGGATTGTACAATTCGTAATCAACGCCATTCACAATGCCCGTCAGAGAATTCTCTCTGGCTCTTATCAAGCCATCTAATCCTTCTCCGTAAAAAGGCGTCTTAATTTCCTCTGCATAAGTTTCACTAACTGTAGTAATTTCATCGGCATAAACCAGACCTCCCTTTAAATAGTTGGCATCTCCATACGCCTCCAATTTATCAGAAGTAAAATAATAGGCATCCAATCCGGTCATATCTTTCACTGCCTTCAAGTCCCAAATGCCCTGAAATTTCAAATTATGTATGGTCATTATCATCTTAATTCCGCGGTAAAATTCGCCTGCATGAAATGTATCTTTGATGTAAACCGGAATCAATCCAGTTTGCCAATCGTGGCAATGTATAATGTCCGGTCTGAAATCTAGCAAAGGGAGCGCTGACAATGCCGCTCTTGAAAAAAACGCAAACTTCTCCATATCTTCATGAATATGATTATAAGGCTGAAAACCACTAAAATAAAATTCATTGTCAATGAAGTAGAACTTTATTCCATCGTATTCCATCTCCATCACACCTACGTATTGACTTCTCCAAGCCAATTTCATATAAAAATGTGTGCGGTATTTCATTTGATTTTTGTATTCTACTGGAATAGCGGTATACTTAGGAATCATCACTCGTACATCAAATTCATCTTTATTGAAATATTTAGGCAACGAGCCCACTACGTCAGCCAAACCTCCTGTCTTAATAAAAGGGTAGGCTTCCGATGCAACAAAAAGTACTTTCTTCATATCCATTACCTCCTACTCAAGTCACAATACACAGACATTTCGTTCTATTCCGAATATAGCAACTTTAATTATACGCGATTATACCTATCCCATGGCATAATTCCTTAATTTTATTATAACTTATTTTTATAAGTAAGAAAAGCAATAAATATTAGTATTTGTGTTAACTTTTTGTAAAATATTCCTTTTTCATGATTTTTTTACACCAAACGAAATCGTACCTTTTTTTAAACGACTGCACATTTCATCACTATATGCGCATTTTATACTCTAATCGGATTTTATCTGCAATCATTGCTACAAATTCCGAATTCGTAGGTTTACCTTTTCCCTTGTTTACTGTGTAGCCAAATAACTCATCGATTGTATCCAACTTACCACGGCTCCATGCAACCTCAATTGCATGTCGGATCGCACGCTCCACGCGACTCGGAGTAGTTTTATGTCTTTTTGCAATCGTCGGATATAGTAGTTTCGTGATGGAATTCAGCATTTCTGCATCATTTACAGACATCATAATTGCATCTCTCAAATACTGATATCCTTTTATATGCGCTGGAACTCCAATCTCATGAATAATATTGGTCACATCTGTTTCTAAAGTATATTCTGAATTTTTTCGTGTACTTGCAATAATTTTTCCCTGTGCACATTCTAACAAATTCCCATTGTTATCATAATACACTTGCCGTATCCTAGCCAGCATAGCATCATAATCAAAAGGCTTTAATATATAATAATCTGCGCCCACTGAAAAGGCTTTCTCCATCATACTTTCCTGCCCGATCGATGACAAAACTATAAATCCTGTCTTTGCAGTTTCCTTTTGTGTTTTCGTTCTCTCCATCACGCTCAATCCATCTAACTTTGTTAGTAGAAGATCCAGCAATACTACATCAGGTTTCTTTTGGTTAATCAATTCCATGGCTCCCATGCCATCACGTGCAGTTCCCACTACACTAAATTCCGGGTTTCCTTTTAGCACATGAGTCAATATTTCGACCATTCTTTCGTTATCATCTACAATAGCTACCTTAATATTCGCCATAAGAACTCCTCCATTTTAATATATGTTCTCACTACATTCTGCATTATACTTTTCCATTCTGCATTTTTCAACGATTTCTCGTCGCATAATTCGACAAAACGCAAAAATATCCTAGTTCTTTGACATTATTTTTTCGCCATCTTTATTCATTTTACAAGTATTACAAAACTTTTATATATAGCATTTTTTTATCTCATCTTATAACACTACCAATTAATGGTATCACAATTTTTAACAACAGAAACATTTCCATTCACGTTGCCATTTACTTTCTCCATAATCCATATGATTCTCCTTTACTATCCTCACTTATTTTCCAAGCATTTCCTCTATGAATATTCCGTAACCTCTTGTGGGATCCTCTACAAATACATGTGTAATTGCCCCAACCAACTTTCCATTCTGAATAATCGGTGATCCACTCATGCCTTGTACAATCCCACCTGTCTTTTGAAGCAGTTTCTTATCTGTCACTCTTATAACCATTCCTTTTTCTTTACTTCCCACAGAAACTTTTTCTATCTGTATCTCATATCTATCCACCTTGTTATCTATTTGACACAACGCATATGCTTTCCCAGTCTGTATCTCCTGCTTCAATCCAACTTCATATTCTTCCTTTCGATTAGAAACTGTTCTATCTAAATGACCAATTACTCCAAAAGATGTATTTGTTTGTATCTGCCCCAGCTTATCACTTGTCCCCTTTTTTAAATATCCAGATAATTCCCCAGGATTCCCTTTCGTTCCTTTTACGATCCGATATACACTTACTTTACAAATGTAACCACCCTTTACATCCATTTTTGTTCCAGTATCCACATCATTAATTCCATGTCCCAGTGCAGCAAATGTGCCATCCTTGGTCCAGTAAGTCAAAGTTCCGATTCCCTGCGTATCATCACGAACCCAAATACCTAATTTATACTGATTTTTTCCACATTTCACAGTATCCACACACACTTCAAAAGACTCATTCTTTCTCTTAATTTTTAGTACTACTTTATCTTTCCCAAGTTCATTCAATTCCCGGATTAACTCTTCTTTATTATCAATACTTTTTCCATTGATTGCTTCAATATAATCTCCGCTTTTAATCCGATTCCGCGCAGGATCCATCATTTGCCCTTTCTCATTCTGCACTTTTCCCAGCCCCAGTACCAAAACACCTTTTGTATCAATCTTTATTCCAATACATTCTCCACCGGCATAAACACTTCCTGGCTCAATTACATTTACATTTATACTCCGAATAGGAATCATGCCAAACAACTTAAGTTTTAACGAACAGAAACCTTTCTCCTCGGCGTACAAGGAAAAAGGTTCCGAAAAATCAAATTCAATATTCGCGTGAGGACTAGAAGCCTGATTACATATTACTTGTGTACTCTCTTCCTGTACTCTTCCCCGCAAAGGAAGAAAAAAAGAAAATTCCTGTCTTTGTTTTTCTATAATATATATTTCTTCAGGTATTTTTTTTTGGATCTTCACATACCCTAACCACAGACCAAGAACACAATCACATACGACTAAAAAAACAATTATATACATGCCTTTTCTTTTGCTCTGCACGTTTATCACCTCACACAATACTATTTCCACAACTTTCTGACATCATACATTATGTAATAATAGTATTCTCACAAAAGAAAAAAAATATACGCATATGCAATGATCTATCCTTCCTATGAAGCAATATCAGCTCTTCATCTGTCTAGCCATATTTTTCATCTCATTGGCGCTCTTTAATACCGTATCCGTGATCTGCGCACCTCCTAAAATTCGAGCAATTTCCTCCACACTTCCCTGCTCGTCTAAATGCCGAATATCCGTTGTCGTCTTGTCTTCTGTAACACTTTTTTCTATAATATAATGTTCATCTGCCATAGCTGCGATTTGAGGCAAATGAGTAATACAAATTACTTGATGCTGTTTTGCGATCACTGCCATCTTCTCTGATACCTTCTGTGCAGTACGACCGCTTATTCCTACATCAATTTCATCAAAGATTAACGTCTCAATTTCGTCTTGTTGAGCCAATACAGATTTCACTGCCAACATAATTCTAGATAATTCTCCACCCGAAGCCACTTTACCCAGTGGTCTCACACGCTCACCAGGGTTCGTGGAAATCATGAACTCAATTTCATCAATTCCCTTCTCTGTAAAGCAATCCACTCTTCTATGTTCCACTTCAAATTTTACATCTAAAAAATTCAAGTCAAACAAAGCCTGTTTGATTTCTTCTGCAAGCATCTGGCCCTTTTCCTTTCGAATCATAGAAATCTGTTCAGCCAATTTCAAATAGGTCTTTTCTTTCTTTGTCATTCGCTCTTTTAGTTTATCTAAATACAAATCAAATTCTTTTAACTGTTCCAATTTCTGTTCTAATTGTTCATAGTAATCCAGTATATCTTCAACTGAATTACCATACTTTGCTTTCAAAGAATGATAGGTATTCAATCGTTCTTCAATCTCGCGGAATCTCTGTTCATCATATTCCATCTCGCTCATATAATCCTGAAGCTCATAATTAAAATCCTGAACTAACTCCTCCACATTCTGTAACTGTTCTAACAATCCTTGTATTTTCTCATCATACTCTGCAATTTTGCACATCTGCTTCGTAGCCCGTCCCAACTCACGATCTAACGATGTCCCTTCACCAGAAACAATCTGATGCACAAATTGCAATCCTTCTGCAATCTGTTGCGCATTAGAAAAACGTCGGTACAATGCAGCCAATTCCTCATCTTCTCCCACTTTGAGTTTCGCCTGCTCAATCTCTTTCAGCTCATACTCTGTATACGATATCTGACGCGCTCTCTCATCTGGAGAAATATTGTTGTTCTCATATTCCTCTTTTGCACACCTGTATTCCCTATAGGCTTTCGAGAGAGACTCCAACATCTCACCCAATTCACTTCTACAATAACGATCTAATATTTCTAAATGTTTGTGCTTATGCAATAAGGACTGATGTTCATGCTGCCCATGTATATCAATTAAATATCCTGCCAATTCTCTCAATATGCCCAAGGTAACAATCTCTCCATTCACCCTGCACACACTTCGATTCTTCATAATCTTTCGAGAAAGTATAATCTGCCTGTCTTCTACCGGTAACTCTAATTCTCTCATCTTTTCATAAACTGTATCCTGCTCCATATCAAATACTAATTCAATCAGGCCATAATCCGCACCAGCTCGTATCCTTTCAGAAGAAGCCTTTCCTCCTAATGCCATATTAATTGAGCCAATAATAATAGACTTTCCAGCCCCCGTCTCACCTGTCAGTATATTCAAATGCTGATGAAAATCAATCTCCACTTCATCAATAATCGCCAAATTTTTCACATGTAAACTTATTAACATAGCAGTCCCTCCAAACATTTGTTTGTTTTATATTAACACACATATGTTCGATTTTCAAGAGTTTTGTTTTTTATTATACAAAAAAATGTAACAGTTCAGCCGGGGGACATTCATAAAGTGTCAGAATATACATACTCCCCCTCTGAGCAGTAACAAAAAGTCTCTTTCTGGCAAACTATTCCAGCTACCAGAAAGAGACTTTCTTTGTTCCGCTATCTATTATCGAATAGGATTTACTTTTACTCTACACTTTAATTTTACTCCTCTGACAGAAGCTGTAATCGTACAAGAACCTACTTTTCTTGCAACAACTCTTCCTCCTTCCACTCGGGCAATTGCCGGGTTCGAAGAAGACCACTTCACCGTATCAGAGACTTCTTCCACCCACAACTCATCCGAGTCATATTGCTGAAGTGACAGGGAAGTTTTGTTCAATCCCACAACAGTTACATTAATGCACACTTGCTGTCCACTTGTACTTGTAACAGAAATGGTTGCGTTTCCAGGGCGTCTTGCTGTGATTTTTCCCTTCGAAGTAACCGTTGCCACTGATTTCGCATCACTTTCATATTTAATCTTATCCGTAGTATTTGTTGGCGAAATTACAACAGAAGCACTCTCAGATGTTCCTTGCACCATAATCATGTCTTGTGCAGATGCCGTCATGGATGTAACAGGATTTTCTTCCACCACTTCAACTGTACAAGTTGCTTTCAACTTTGTTCCATCTGTTGTTTCTACAGAAATTTCCACCATACCTGGTGCCAACGCATTAATTTTTCCTTTGGAACTTACCAACGCAATACTTGGATCACTGGATGACCATGCCAAAGTCTTTGAAGTTGCAGACGCTGGCTTAACCTTTGCCTTTAACTTAGCTGTCCTTCCTTCCATTACCTTTAGGTAATTATGATTGATCAACAGCTTATTTACCTTCTTTACTACTGTAATTTTACAGGTAGCAGAAGCACCACTTCCGTCAGTAGCTTGCACCTTAATGGTACATTTTCCTTTTTTCTTTCCAGTTACCTTTCCAGAACTATTTACTGTTGCAATCTTTTTATTTGACGTAGTCCATTTTAGTTTTTGATTTGTAGCAGTTGTATTTGCCACTGTAGCTGTAAGCTGAACACTTTTCTTCACTGCAACTTTGCAGCTTGTCTTATCCAATGTAACAGATGTAACCTGCTCTGTTACATTAACAATGCATGTTGCTGTATAGCCACCTGTATTTGAGGTACAGGTAATAATTGCCACTCCTCCTGCTACACCTGTAACAGTTCCATCTGCAGAAACTGTTGCTACACCTTCCGCCGAAGAAACCCATGTTACCGTCTGATCTGAGGCATCTGCAGGATTAAAATTAACAGTCAATTTTGTTGTAGTACCGGCTGTAATATTTTCCTCAGTCTTGTCTAAGGTAATCCCCTTTAACAAACTCTTAACTGTAACAGATAAATATGCTACCTCTCCATTTCCAAGCTTCGCAAATATGGTAGTCTCACCAACAGCTACACCTGTTATCTTTCCATCGGAAGACACTGTGGCAATTGCGGGATCTTTACTTGACCATCCTATCGTTATGTCCGTGGCATCTTCCGGTTCGATCTTTACCGGCACTTTATAGGTATCCCCCACACCAATTGTGAGGCTCGTATTACCAAGCGTCAGATTAGTTGCCACCTGGGTTACATTCACTTTACAAGTAGCCGAATATCCATCCACACTTGTTACAGTAATATAGGTAGTACCTACTGCAACTGCTGTCACTTTTCCTTCCTGATCCACTGTAGCGATAGTTTCGTCCAGAGATTCCCAGGTCAACACAGTAGTTGCATCCTCTGGATCCAATTTATATTCCACATTTCTCGAATCACCTTTTGCAAGAGTAAACTCATTTTCTGTCAATGTAATACCAACAGACACATCTGTAACAACCACCTTACAGATCTCCGTATGACCATCCAACACAGACGTCATAACAATATTCGTAGTACCTACGGATATAGCTGTTACCAAACCATTTGCATCTACTGTAGCAATTGTTTCATCCATACTAGCCCACGTCACACTGGCAATGGCATCCTCCGGAGTAACCTTATACGAGATGCTATGTGTTCCTCCTTTTATCAGTGAAATCTGAGTATCCACAAGACTAACTCCCGTAGCCATCTGCTTTATACTTACTTTACAAGTATCTACAAATCCTTCCATACTGGTCATAACAATATAGGTTTCTCCTGCTGATACCGCTGTAACCAAACCATTTCCATCTACGGTAGCAATGGTTTCATCCATACTCGTCCATGTGAGATGTGTCTCAGCCTCAACCGGTGTAATCTCATAATCTAACTGTGCAGTAGCTCCCACATCCAACGAAACATTCTCTTCCACTAAATTCACACCTGTAGCAGAAGTATACACTTCCACTTCACAGGTTGCCAAATATTCCTCTGCCGACGCAATAACCGTTGTCTTACCAGTTGCTACACCTGTAACGTTTCCAGCATCATCTACTGTGGCTATATTCGTATCCAATACCCTCCATCTTACCATAGATGTGGCACCCTCAGGCTCCAAAGTATATGCCAATCTTTTTGTCATACCAGTTCCAATTCTTACGCTTTCCTCTATCAACGTAATTCCTGTGGCTTTCTGAGTAACCGTTACTGCACAAATGTCAGAATCCCCTTCTGCTGTTGTAACCACAACATAAGTAGTTCCGGGTGCTGTTGCTGTAACTTTTCCCTCCTGATCAACTGTTACAATTGTAGGATCAAGAGATTGCCAATTAAGAGTTGTAACTGTTTCTTTGGATGGTAATAAATTATAAGCTAATGTTTGGCTTACTCCACATTCCATTGTAATACTTTTCTGCTCCAACTCGATTCCGGTAGAAGACTGTTGTACAGTCAACATACACTGTGCACGTATAGAAGCAGTGGAATCATAGGTTGGCCGAACTGTAATCATTGTTATTCCTGCTTTCAATAGTGTTACCATACCCTCACTGTCTACTGTGGCAACAGTTGTATCGCTGGATGTCCAGATTAATTTGTTATCCTTTGCAGTGTCAGGTGCAAAGGATGGTGTAAGTCTCACATATTCCTGCTTCAAACTTACCGTCATTGCCTCACTTGGTAACGTCAAGGAGGTCATCTCTGCTGTGACGGTTACTTTACATACCGCCGTCACAAAGTCGTCTTCATTCAGCAATGTAAGTACTCCGGTTCCGGCTTTCACGCCAGTGATTACTGCACTTTTCTTATCGGATGCAGCATTGATGGTAAATATAGTTTCATCACTACTAATCCATTGTAATGGCGCATCATTACGATCTGGGGAAAAATTCGCTCGGATAGTAGTAGATGCTCCCTCCAATAACTGCACATCATCGCTACTTAACGAAATGTTTGAAATAGTGTCCGCCACTACTACTTTACAACTGGCAACTCTGGTACTACCATCAGCAAGTGTTAAAGATACTGTAATAAGAACATATCCTTCTTTTAGATCTGATGTGCTTTTAATACCTTTGATCATACCAGTAGAATCCACAGTTACATAATTTTCATCGGATGATTCCCACTTTAATTCACCGGAATTATTACCCGTAGTTACATATAGCTGCATCTCCTGATTAGGATATAAACTTACATTACTTCCACTAAGCAACAGATTCTCCAAAACACGAATTTTAAGCACAATTTTTCCAGGCTTTGTTCCATCTTCGCCTACAGCCTCAGCCGACTCTTTTGGCAAAATTTCCACTCGAACATAAGTAGAATTGGTAGGTTTTTCAGCCAAAATCATATTTGCTTTTCGAGAAACATATTTTGTATTCGTTGTCTCTGAAACTTCTTCTCCCTCATATAGTTTTATTTCATAATTGGCATTAAACTCACTCTGAGCCACATTGATAGCTGTCGCTAAATCCAATTTATCGCCCACACACAATGTTACATCACGATTACTGTAATCTGCCCTCACATTCAAAGTAATCTTAGCTGAAAATTCATCAATATATTCCAATTCCTCTGCAGTTTCTTCACTGGTAAAGATTCCTTTCGGCCAAAATTTCACCACATACTGACCTGCAAAAGCAGTAACTTTTATTTTCTGTTTTTCACTGGTAGAAACAGATGACAATTCCACCAAATCAGAAGTGGTTTTATGAAAAGAATCTTCTATCAATGTATATGTTCTTCCATCTGCACTTAAACGATAAATTCCCCATGCCATTTTATCATATATTAACTCGGTGCTGTTATTAATAAACAGTGCATTTGTCCTGAGCACATTGGAATTTTTTGTAATAACATAGTTTCCAGTTCCGTCATCCAATACTCCCTCTTGTGCTATTTTTGGAATAACATATACATCAATGGTATCCTCCGACTCATCCCCAACAACTGTAATCACTGCATGTCCTGCACCTTTTGCAGTAATACGTGCCTTTTTTTGATTGGCTTCTGTAGTCACTGTAGCAACATTTTCATCAGAAGATCTCCAGGTATATTTATCTGCATTTCCAACGTTTACTCCAATTACTCCCTGTTCTCCGTCTTTCAAAATAATAGAAGCCAATTCTGCATTTTTTGTTGCCTTTCTAATATATGTCTGTCCCGCTGAAACACTTCTGTCGATATGAAATCCGATATTTAACGCAACGGAAAGCGACGTTTCATCATTGGTAGTTGGATCTTTTACCTTGATGTCTAACTTAACCTCACCAAACTTGACTGCTCGCAAATAACAATCCCGACTATTCTCAAGTGGTACATTTGTAACCGGATTGTAGGAACTACCATTTTTGCTCCACTCTGCTCTTTCCTGCTGTGTAGGATCCGTTATCTCCCATGTAACCGTTTGATTATTAGAAAAATCTCCATCTACCGATAACTTAAGAATCGAACTAGTCATCTCATAGGTTCCTGATACTTCTTCTGAACCAATCATTACCTTATAGTCACCTGCGGCTTTCGATCGCCCCTCCCATCTCATAAGGAAAAAGCATAATGATATAAAAAATATCGCTATCAGCCCTACGAGAATTTTCTTCTCCATTATTTTACCTCTTTGGCTCATATATAGATTCCTCCCTTTCTATTCTGTCAAAAAACCCAGTATGCATCTTTATCAAAAATCCAACACCTATACCTTACATAAGGATAGATCTTGTGTATTTTCTCATACTTATGGTATTCATTAATATATCGGTCTTTTTTACAATTTTCGCAATAGTTTTTGTAAAAAAAAAACACGAAAACAGCTATCCTATGAATTTTCATAAAATAGCTGTTTTCTATATACACCTAAAATAAACAAAATTATGCTTCATCCGGCATATCCCAGTTATGATACACTTCCTGTACATCATCATCTTCATCTAGCAAATCCAATGTCTTTTGGATAGATTTTAAATCTTTCTCATCAGACAACGATACATAAGTCTGTGGAATCATAGTAACTTCTGCCTGTGCCATAGGAATGTTCTCTTGCTCAAGTTTTTCTCTTACTTCACTGAATATATCTGGATCTGTCAACACTTCATAACTGTCGTCTTCTTCTACAAAATCCTCTGCTCCGGCGTCTAAAGCAATCATCATCAAATCATCTGCTTCCATAGAGCAGTCTTCTTTTGCAATCAGGATCTGACCTTTCTTATCAAACATGTAAGATACACAACCCTGTGTTCCAACATTTCCATTTCCTTTTGTAAATGCATTTCGAACATTGGATGCAGTTCTGTTCTTGTTGTCAGTCAAAGCTACTACAATAATAGCAGTTCCATTTGGACCATATCCTTCATATGTAACCTGTTCATAGTTTACAGAATTTGCATCTCCTGCAGCCTTTTTAATTCCTCTGTCAATTGTATCATTTGGCATGTTATTTGCTTTCGCTTTTGCAATTACATCACGAAGTCTGCTATTATTTGCTGGATCTGGTCCGCCTTCCTTTACTGCAACTGCAATTTCTCTACCAATGATAGTAAAGATTTTACCTTTTGCTGCATCATTCTTTTCTTTCTTGTGTTTAATATTGGCAAATTTTGAATGTCCTGACATCTTAATTCTCCATTCCTTTCTTCCTATATGTCTATTTTTCAGATTGCATAAAGTGCAATCTCTTATACTTTTCCCTACTGTATTACAACAACTTCTTCATTTTAACACTATTTCCCATATGTGACAAGCAAAACCTACTATAGCAACTTTTTAATCTGCTCCATAACTTTCACAATCTCTTCGTTATCTCTCACCGCGCACATAACAGTATCATCTCCGGCAATCGAGCCTACAATTCCATTGATACAAAGCTCATCCAATGCTGCTGCAACAGCCATAGCCATTCCCGCAACTGTCTTTATAACTAAAATATTTTGCGCTCGATCCATAGATAAAAAACCTGTACGCAGCACCTGAACATATTTGTCAAACAAATCGGATTCTTTGCTCTGTAGCACTACATATTTTTGCTTCCCGTTATCACTTGCAACTTTTGTTAACTTTAACTCCCGAATGTCTCTGGACACCGTTGCTTGCGTAACTTTAAATCCTGCATTTTGCAGACGATTGGTAAGTTCCTCTTGTGTATCAATCTCATATTTATTGATTAAATCTATTATTTCTGCATGCCTTTTTACCTTCATGTTCTCCTCCTGCAACACATCCAATTGCCTTCCCTGTCACTATTACATGAACGGAATATCTGTTATTTTTCTGTGCTCATTCCTAACTTTTCATGAAACACTTCAAAAAAGCTTGTTTTACCAAGTTTTATCAATTTTGTCTTAACGGATGCCTTCTGAATGCTAATTCGTTCCCCACCCTGTAATGACTTTTGCACCATCCCATCTACAATTAGGATCGCTTCATGCTCATATTCATCATGGGTATCACCAATCTCAAGCATCACCTCGTCTTGTGCCGATACAACTACACTTCGGTTATTTAAAGAATGAGGACAGATTGGAGTTATAATAATTCCATCCATGGTAGGCAACATTACAGGTCCTCCCGCTGACAAATTGTAACCAGTAGAACCAGTAGGCGAAGATACAATAATTCCATCCGCAATGTATTCATCCAATAATTCATTATTGACGTATACTTTTACACTTACCAAATGATAAAACTTACCTTTGTTGATCACGATATCATTCAATGCATAAGAAACGATTCCGGCATTCTCTCCATAGCTGCCACGCAACACCATCCTCTCTTCTATTTGATATTCATCTTTCAACAACAGATCCAGCGCACCATATATCTGATTCTTCTCAATGTCTGTAAGAAAGCCCAATGTTCCCATATTTACACCTAATATAGGCAGTTCCAGCTGACTAATATCGTTGGCTGCCTGAAGCAATGTCCCATCTCCTCCCAGCACAATGACGCACTCGGTTTCCTCATGTACTTCCTCTACATCAGTAGAATACTCTCGCTCCGGATTTTTTCCGTAATCGGTACCAATGACACAACTTCCTGCATTTTGTTCAATATATTCCTTTATTGCGTTCGCCATTTTTAAATTTCTGTCTTTACTTTCATTCGATATAATAAAAAAATGTCTCACAGGATCTTCCTTTCCGCCTTACCTTTATAAAGACTGATGTGAATCTTCCACGCACTGTTTCATCACTTCTATCGTAATCTCATCCTCCGTGACAATTGGCTCTTCTCCCTCTTTTCTAATATGCAGAAGATACTCTATGTTTCCTTCTGGTCCTTTAATTGGAGAATAGTCTAATTTTAATGGCAAAAATCCAATCTGTCGTGCAAAATCCGTCACCTGCTCAATTACTTCCAAATGTACGCTTTTGTCTCGAACAACGCCTTTTTTTCCAACTTTATCTCTTCCTGCTTCAAACTGTGGTTTGATCAGGCAAACCACCTCACCTTTATCCTCTAGCAAATTACGAACAGGAACTAATACTTTTGTCAGAGAAATGAACGCAACATCTATAGATGCAAAAGCAATGGTGTCTGCAATCTGATCAGGTTCCAAATAGCGAATGTTTGTCTTTTCCATAGAAACCACTCTATCATCCTGTCGAAGTTTCCATGCAAGCTGATTGGTTCCAACATCCACTGCATAAACTTTTTTTGCACCATTTTGAAGCATGCAATCAGTAAATCCTCCGGTGGAAGATCCCACGTCCATACATACTTTATCCTGCACTGACACTCCATATTGTTCAATTGCCTTCTCCAGCTTGTAACCTCCTCGGCTTACATATTTCATAGACTGGCCTTTTACTTCTATATTAACCTTCTCTGGAAAAGAAGTACCCGCTTTATCTTCTCTTTGCCCATCTACAAATACATTTCCAGACATAATAACCGCTTTCGCTTTTTCTCTAGATTCCGCCAGTCCTCTTTTTACTAAGAGTACGTCCAAACGTTCTTTTGGTTCTTTCATTTTTCTCTCCATTCTACTTAGACAACTGTCCCATTATCTTCTCATAAATACTTTGTGGATCCAATCCCAATCTCTTGTACAACTCATATACCTTACCATGTTCTACAAACATATCTTTGATTGAGATATTTAGAAGCTTTACCTCTAAACTTGTATCACATATATAACTTGCAACACTCTGACCAAATCCACCCTGTTCCATATTTTCTTCCATAGTAACCAGAAGATCATGCTCTTCTGCTAATTGCGCGATCAATTCTTCATCAAGGGGCTTTACAAAACGAACATTAACAAGAGTGGCATCGATTCCCTCCTGTTTTAGCAATTCTCTTACTTTTTCTGCATGTTTTACCATACTTCCCACGCCTAACAACGCAACCTTCGATCCTTTGTATATCACTTCACTCTTTCCATATTCCAACGGTTCCTGGTAGTCATGAAGACCCGAATAAGCCGTACCTCTTGGAAAACGGAGTGCAATGGGACGACCAAAGTTTACTGCAAATTCTAACATTTGCTCCAGTTCCCGATCATTCTTTGGCGCCAGAATCGTCAAATTAGGAATACTTCCCAAGAAAGACAAGTCAAATATGCCCTGGTGGGTTTCTCCATCATTTCCCACAATTCCTGCCCGGTCTAAAATAAAGACTACTGGAAAATTACCAAGACAAACATCATGAAGAATCTGATCATATGCCCGCTGCATAAAAGTAGAATAGATGGCAACCACCGGTATCATCCCCGCTTTTGCCATACCTGCCGCATAAGTCACTGCGTGCTCTTCTGCAATTCCAACATCTGTAAACCTTCTTGGATATGCTTCTTTAAAAGCCTGAAGTCCAGTTCCGCTAGGCATAGCTGCAGTAATGGCAGTGACACGCTTATTCTCCCCTGCCAATTCGATCAACTTTTTGCTAAACACTTCTGTATAGGTTTTCCCATTTTTCTTAGATTTACTTTTTCCGGTTTCTATATCAAAAGAATTTACTCCATGGAAATGAGATGGATATTTTTCTGCAAATCGATACCCTTTTCCTTTCTTGGTCACTACATGAACCAGAACAGTTCCATTCACTTTATGCGCCCGCTGAAGCATAGCCAGCATACCTTCAATATCATGCCCATCAATAGGTCCTAAATACGTAATTCCCATATCCTCAAAAAGCATTCCCGGTATCACCAGGCGCTTGATGGATTCTTTGGAACGACGCATAGTATCCATAAGTGCATCACCTATTTGTGGCATCTTCTTAATCGCGCTCTCGATACCAGCCTTCAGATTACTATAACGAATATCCGTTCTTACTTTTCCCAAGTACCTTGCCATTCCACCTACATTTTCAGAAATGGACATATTATTATCGTTCAGAACAACAATCATATTCGTTCGTAATCTTGCTGCATTATTCAATGCTTCAAATGCCATTCCTCCAGATAAGGCACCATCCCCGATAACAGCAACCACTTTATTTTTCTTCCCCTGAAGGTCCCTTGCCCTGGCTATTCCCAATGCTGCAGAAATCGAGGTAGAACTATGCCCTGTGTTGAAAGCATCCGCATCGTTTTCTTTACATTTTGGAAAACCACTCATACCATCTAATTCGCGCAATGTGTCAAAACCGGCTTTTCTACCAGTCAGTATTTTATGAATATATGCTTGATGTCCTACATCCCAAACTAACTGATCCGATGGAAAGTCCATAAACAGATGTAGTGCCATAGTAAGCTCTACCACACCTAAATTCGAAGCAAGATGTCCGCCCTTCTGACTCACTTTTTCCAAAAGAAACTGTCGTATCTCCTGTGCCAATTTTTCATAGTCTTCCGGATTCACTTTTTTTATATCATTCGCCGATTCTATCTTATCTAATATTCCTGGCATACTTTATGCCTCCATTTCTATTGTACTCTTATGGTTTCTGTTCACAGGTAGGTATTTTCGGTACCGAAAATACCGTATGAAAGTCTAACATGTGCAGATTTGGGCAATTTTTCATGCGCAGCATTGCCCAAATCCGTTACAGTTCGCATATCTGTGAACTGTAACCTCTTATGTGCTCTACCTTCTGTTTCTATGCCATCTTAAGTTCCCCTGTTACATAGACAAACACTTTATTTTTCACTCTGCAATTTTGAAAAAGAGTTTTGCCTGCAAAAATACAGCTTACTTATCTCGATAGATCAGGTATTTCACCAATTCTTCCAAATAAATATTACGTTTCGGATACTTTTCCAAAGCTTCCAATGCCTGGCAGGATAAGTCTGCAACTATTTTCTTCGCCCTATCAATACCGAACAATGAAACATAGGTGGTCTTGTGATTTTTCTCATCACTATTTACAGGCTTTCCAATTTTTTCCTGATCCCCAATTACATCAAGAATATCATCCTGCACCTGAAATGCCAATCCAATCTTCTTTGCAATTTGCCGAATCTGTTCCGCCTCTTTTTCATCTGCGCCAGCCAATATGGCACCGATCATCATAGAACCTTCAATCAATGCACCTGTCTTCAACTCATAGATAAAATCTAATTTTTCCTGATCCATAGGACGGTCACAATTTTCTACATCTACTGCCTGTCCACCAATCATTCCATAGATTCCAGGTTTCTTTGCCAAAACCGTGAATGCTCTGATTACTCTATCCAAATCCTTAGCAGAAGCGAATCCCTCTGTGGCCACCTCAAAGGCATAATTAAGCAATCCATCTCCTGCTAATATTCCCATATCTTCCCCATACACGATATGTGTCGTCTTTCTTCCCCGTCTATACTCATCATCATCCATAGCCGGAAGATCATCATGAACCAGTGAATAGGTGTGTATCATTTCCATGGCAACCATGAACGGCTCCACAATCTTCGTATCCTCTCCGCCAAACAAACGAAAACTTTCTAATATAAGCATAGGACGAAGGCGTTTTCCTCCAGCAAGCATACTATAATTCATAGCTTCTATTACCTTCTTCTGATATCCCTTTTCTTCTGGTAAATATTTCTTTATGGTATCTTCAATATAAGATACTCGTTTTGCCATCTCTGCTTTAAAATCCATCTGTTACTCCTCCGATATCACAATCAGATCTTTTTCCACTTTATCGATAGACTGGTTGCATTTTTTTATTATCTTCATTCCATCCTGATACAATTTAAAAGAATCTTCCAACGAAACCGTATCATCTTCTAATTTTTCCAATATAGCTTCCAGTTCCTCGAAATATTGTTCCACTGACTTTGCTTTTGCTGCCATATATGCCTCCCTTTATGTTCTGGTAACTGGATGAATCTTCTCAACTTTGGTAAGAATCTCTCCATCTGTCACCGACACAAGTAATTCTTCGCCTACCGAAACACTATCTACGCTTTTAATCGTATTTCCCTCCTGATCTGTCAAAAAGGCATAACCCGAACTTAATTTTCGAAGAGGCGAAATACCTTCCAATCGCTGGGCATAAAGAGCCAACTCATATTTTCTCTTATCCAATTTATTTTTCATAAGTTGCTCAAGCTTATCCTCATAGTTCAATGCTCTCTGACGATTCTGTTGTATCTGATTACTTGGATTTTTGGTCTCCAATCGCAACCGCAACTGCTGACATCGATTCCGACATCGGGTAACCTTCTCCTGCAATTCATTCTGCATTAGATTCTGAAAATCCTCCAAGCGACAAAATACTTCACGAATATCTGCAACTGCCAACTCTGCAGCAGCAGATGGTGTTGGTGCACGCAAATCTGCCACAAAATCCGATATGGTCACATCCGTCTCATGTCCTACTGCAGAAATAACCGGTGTATTGCACTCAAATATGGCTCTGGCCACACATTCCTCATTAAATGCCCATAAATCTTCAATGGAACCTCCGCCTCGACCAACAATCAATACATCTAATCCCATCTGATCCAATGCTCGTATTCCTTCTACAATAGTCTTAGATGCGCCCTGACCCTGCACCTGTGCCGGATATAAATACAATTGAATGTATGGATTTCTCCTTTTTGATATATTCATAATATCCTGAATGGCCGCTCCTGTAATAGCAGTGACAATTCCCACCTTCTTGGCATATTGTGGAATTGGCTGTTTATAGATCTCAGAAAACAGACCTTCTTCTTCCAACTCATTCTTCAATTTCAAATACTTTTCAAATAAGAGTCCTGCTCCATCTAATTGTATCTCCCGGGCATATAACTGATACTTTCCATCTCGATCATATACCGTTATATTGCCATAAACAACTACAGATTGTCCTTCTTCTAACTGAAACTCCAACCCTTTTCTATATGCCGAAAACATCACACAAGCAATCTGACTGGTAGAATCTTTCAATGTGAAATAAATATGACCGGAGGAATGATATTTGCAATTGGAAACCTCTCCCTTAATTGCAATCCTTCCCAATACAAAGTCCGAATCAAACATATGTTTTATATATCGATTCACTTCTGAAACCCAGTAAGCTTTTTCTTTCATAAATTACACCCTTATGGCAGAAAAAGGTTGAATTGCTTCAACCTTTTGAAATCTCTTCTGCTACTTTCGCCAAAATTCCGTTCACAAAGGACGGTGAACTATCCTGTCCATACTTTTTCGCTATCTCTACTGCCTCATTGATAGCAACTCCAACCGGTATTTCCTCATCGTACTTCATCTCATATACAGCCAAACGCATGATTGAAAGATCCACCTTACTCATTCGCTTCACTTTCCATCCTTCTGACACTTGCTCTAATAATTGATCAATCTCATCTTTTATAGCATATGTCTTCTCATACTTGCTTTTGATGTATTCCTCTTCTTCGCTCTCTGGAGCCGCAACACTCTCCATGTAATACTTCATCTGCTCCGGTAATTCTTCAGTCTCATGAAATTCACTTTGGAACAACATGATCACCAAATGCTCTCTACATTCTCTACGTGTCATTCGACCTACTCCTATCTTACGTATCTCTATATGTCACAGTTCAGCCGGGGGCATTCATAAAGTGCCAGAATATACAATTGGGCTAAAAATACCCTTTGTGGCTGAACTGTCACCTCTATATTGCTACTCCGGCAATTCTTACATTGACTTCAGAAACAGATAATCCAGTCATATTCTCAATCGTAGTCTTTACACGCTCTTGTACATTCTCAGAGGTCTTTGGAATATTATATCCATATTCCATATTCAGAGCCATATCTACTATAACAGAATCCGAAGTAATTTCAACCTTCACACCTTTTGACAAGTTCTTCATTCCCAACTTACCAACCAATTCATTGGTGATATTTCCTGCCATAGAAGCGACCCCTTCTACTTCTGTTGCAGCCAAACCGGCAATGATGGCAACTACTTCGTCTGCGATCTGAACTTCTCCTACATTTCCTTCATCTAATAAATTATAGGTTCCTACCCTTTCTGTCTCTTTTGCCACTTTACTACCTCCTATTTCTAACCTAAGTACACTATGTGTGCAAGCACAAAAAGCACTTAAATCTATTCCTCAAATACATATATACTCCTATTATAACAAACTTGCCGATTTTTGCAATTTTTTTTGTTTTCTTTTTCAATGTTTTATTTTTTGTCGGCCACAGATATTACAATTTCACTGATTGCTGCTCCTGTCTTTCTTGTTACAATATCTTCAATTTGTGCAATGTCTTGTTCCGTTAGCTCATCCTTTTCCACGACCACATCTACACCATCCTTGCTCATGGTAACAATAGCCCCAGCTAGCCCTTTCGCTTCCAACAATGTTTCAGCTTGATTTTCTTTTTCTGCAAATTCTGTCATTTCCATTATGGAATCAATTGCTTCATTCTTTTGATCCTCTGTGGCATTTACATTGTTAATAATCTCTGTTAACACCTCTTTATTCTCAGCTCTAGTTTGTTCTCGTTCCAATTTGATAGCATAAAACATATTTTTACTTTCCGCATTGGTAAGTACAGCCTCTCCCACCACTTCATCCTCTGCTTCAGCCTGAATCTCCTCCTCTTCTTCCTCTACTTCCTCATTTGTTTCTTTTTCATCCTTTTCATTTTCTTTTTGCCAATTTAACGTTTCCTTTATTGAGGTTTCTGTAAAATTCATATAACCGGCAACCCCCACCATTACAACAAGTGCCGTTATGATCAGTTGATTTCTCTTCCAGATATTTTTCACTTTGCCTCCAATCTGTGCCAAAAGGCACTTATTTCATTTTCATTACTTTTATTTTATGAGATGGAACAGCAAATAATGCCACAACCGCATCATTTATATCCTTTTCTACTCTGGAATTTCCAGCTCCCTTTGCAATGACCACAACCCCCTCCACCTGAGGTTGGATTTTCTTTGTTACATATGGAACCTCATTTCCACTTTCCATTTTTTGCAAAACCGTAGACTCTTCATCTGCGATTTCCTCATTTTCTCGTGTCCCCCCCTGGCTATCTTTCTCTATGGTGCTTGATTTATTGTAAGGATTGTCTTTTAATACCACATTTTCCCCTTTATTTTTTAATGTAATCATAACCTGTACCTGACCAATTCCCTCAACCATTGTTAGTGCATTGGTCAGACGTTCCTCTAAATTTTCCACATATGCCTCAGTCTCCTCGTTTATGTAATCCGCCTCTTTTTCCTCACTTACTGTTTCCGTTTGTTTTTCTGGCATCGAGAAGAGCAATAAAACCACCCCAGCAAATATGAGTAATCCCATTCGAGCAATCCCTATTTCTTTTACAATCTGCTTTATTTTCTCCAAACTTTTCTCTTTACTCATTTTGTTTTTCTTTCTCCCTCCCAACCTGTATTTCAGGTATAGCCTGACACTCTATTTTTTCCCTTGGCTTTCTGTCTGTCTTTTCTCTTTTTTCCCAATCATACATAGAATCCTCATATTTCTTCTGAATTTCTTTTTCCCAATCCACTGTACTAATTTCTCCCCCTTTCCATATTTCACCCCATGTGTATATTAACCACAAGGCCAGTACTACACCACAGAAATATTTCACATATTTTTTCATGCCGCTTCCAGACATAAATTGTTCCACCACTCCCGCAACAATAAAAAAACACGCAATTTTCCCAAAAACTCCTGACACATCACTCATACTCCACTCCCAAAAGAAAAGGATAACACTACAATGGTCACCGCGAACAACAACACACTTGCCAGACAAATCCAACATAATAAGCCTGCTGCTTTCGATACATGCACAAAACATTCTGCAATGGTTTCTCCCCCCATAACCTGCAACACGGCTGCTTCTACACGAAAGATAATCATATAGATTACGATTTTCATCACAAATGCAAACGCTAGCAATAGCAAAACGATGATGCCCGCAACCCCCACAGAATTTCGCAATAAACTTCCTACACTCAGGGCCAATTCTGCTGCCCCCGAAAAGGCATCTCCTACTACTGGCACTGCCCCTCCAGTCTTTACAATCACATTTTCCTTCATACGATCCATAGCCGGAGCAAGCATCCCTTGTAACACATTAATCCCAAACACGCCTCCCAGCAAGGCCTTCATCCCCCACTTCACCAAACTCTCCAACGCGTCTAACATTTGCTTTAGTTTATTGGAAAATCCAATATAATTTAACATAGCCAGAAAAAAATACATTTTGACTATGCTAAAAAACACATTACCAATAATAATTTCCGTTACGGAAACTCCAAGTAGCGCAGTCTCATACCCTACAGTTGCCGTTTCATATCCCCCGGAAACCGTAATTGTCATAAAAAAAACTGGTAACAATGCCTTCATAAACAGAACAATATTTTCCAATACCTCTCCTGTTCCCTGAAACACATCCCGAAACACAACCAACAACAATGCAACGATCCATACAAAACCAATATAAGCGCCTGTCTTCCCGACCATTTCATTTTGAAAAAGCACTGCCAGGTTTGAAAAAAAAACACTCAGCAATGCTAACACAAAACAACGACCCCATATAGATTTATTCTTCTCCACCTGTCTTTTTACCATTTCTTCTCCGTCCGACAGTATCTGAGATACCGACAATTTCTTCTCCCCTTTTACAAACGCCAGAACATACTCATAAAAACCAATCTTCTCTTCCCCTAAAGCATGATCTATGGTTGACTGAAGTTCATAAAAATCTTCTTCCTGTACAAATTCTTCCACATACACTTCCGGATCCTCCTCTTCGTTCGCACAGATTCGTTCTTCCCACCACAAACTACACAGAATACCAAACAGCACTACAAGATATATCATACCTATTCTCTTCTTTTTCTTCATCCCCACCACTCCATAACACAAGTAAATAAAGAAGTAATGGCAGGAATGCTCAAGCTTATCAGTGTAACTTTTCCAGCTATTCCAATCTGATTTGCCAAAGCCCCATATCCTGCATCTTTACAAATATCAGAACTAAATTCTGTTATGTAAGTAATTCCTATCATTTTTAATAAAATAGAAAAATATGTAGATTCTATCGGTATGTATTTTTGAAAATTTTGTATATGTTCCACCACTGCCCTAATTTTATCCACAATACAAAAAAACACAAGCAGGGTTCCTGTAAATCCTAAATAAACACTGAATTCCGGTTTCACTAATTTAAAAGGTGCAGCCATCAAAACAATAATAACCCCCAAAAAAGCCAGTTTTACCATTTTCACTCCTCCATCACAGAGAAAACAAATCCTTTATGGTTTCAAAAAGTTGAGATATATATGGCACAATCCAAAATAAAACTAACAACAATCCTGCCAGACTGGTCAAAAACGCCTGTTCTTCCCTGCCAGCATGTTTTAGTACCTGTCCCAAAACAGAAACTAATATCCCAACTGCTGCTATCTTAAACAATATATTAATGCTCATCCAATCCTCCACTTTCTTGTTTTTCCATATCAACACTGCCCAAATCTGCACACGGTAGACTTTCATACAGTATTTTCGGTAGCGAAAATACCTACCTCTGAACAGTAGCCTGCCTTTCTCTATATCAATACGATTACCAAAAATATTCCACACATAACACCAAGTGTCTGATACAATTTTGCTTGTCCATTATACTGTTCTTTTTCTTTTCGAATATTTTCTAAAATTCGTTCCTCGCACACATTAATCCATGCAATCTGCATTTCCGTATCCAGATATCCCAGATTTTGTCCCAGCTGCAACCATTCTTTTTTTTGTTCTTTCCTTAAGCAAGATTCCTGCAGATATAAATTCATGGATTTTTCCCAAATATCCGCCAATTTGCTCTGTTTTTCCCCCTCTAATTCATTCACGAGATTTTCAAAAAAGTTATGCCAACACCCTTTGGATTTTTTCTCCAATTCACTAAAACATTCCACCATATTCCGTCTCCCATATTTAATTTCTCCTCTCAAAACTAGTAAATAATAGCGCAACTGATACATTTCCCAAATTCGAGTTTTCATTCGCTTTACCATCATCACACCAATCGCACTACAACCTACTATGATGAAAACACTTCCTACAATAGGCATCATACTCACTTCACCTTTTTTCTAATAATATTTACTGAATAGTTTCCCATTTTCCTTGTTTAAAACGGAAAATCTTTCTCACATTACCAACCTGATATCGATTTCCTAATTCTATCACTCTCTGAAACACTCTTTTTTCAAAGATTTCCTGTAAATGTTTCTTTTGCATAATTTCTTCCATTGAACTACCATGTATTGTTGCAAACAACTTACAACCACAATTATGTATTTTCAACACTGCCTCCACATCCTCCTCAGATCCAAGTTCATCTACTGCAATCAAGTCCGGTGCCATAGACCGCAACAACATTTCCATCCCCAGTGCTTTGGAGCAGCCTTCTATTATATCTGTAGTAAGCCCAAGATCATTCTGTGGAACTCCTTTATAACAAGCTGCCAACTCTGATCTTTCATCGACCACCCCCACCGTCATGCTATTTTCCTCCGATGCAATTTCCCGTATCAGATCTCTTAGCAAAGTGGTTTTTCCTCCCCCAGGTGGTGAAATGATCAATGTGCTGCACCAGTTTCCGCTTTCTTTTAATTGTGGCAATATCTTTCTTGCACAGCCAATTTGTTCATGGGCCACACGAATATTTATCATTCCAATTTCTCCTACTGTTTTTATTTTTCCTTTTTCCGTAACAATCTTCCCTGTCATACCAATTCGATGCCCACCTCTAATGGTTACATATCCGGACATTAACTGCTCCTCGCAGGCATATCTGGAATACTCAAATATATATTCCAACGTTTCTTTCATATCCTCATTTTGGCATATATAGACATCGTCCTTCTTTTTCGTCAATTTCCCATTCCTTTGCAAAAAAAAGCCCTCCCCTGCATACAAAATCCAGACTGGCTTTTGTATGCGCAATCGAATTTCTTCCAATTTCTCCAGACTAACTTCCCCTTTTTTTATGCAGCCTCTCAGTTTTAATGACAATATATCCCAAACTGCCTCTTCCACACCATCACCTCCCGACTTCTATATAGTATATTGTCCAAGCTATAAAAATATGATTCTTTATTCCTTTCTTGCAATTCCAAAATAGTTATAATATGATATTTCTAGATTACGATTCAGAGGGAAATGGAAGCACCTATAGATTGGGCATTTTTGAATTCGCACCCTCTGAACAATTGTGTTCATACAAGAAATTTCAGGGAGGTTTATTATGAAAAACAGAATTACAGGACACACTATTTTGACTGCTTTATTGGGAAGTCCTGTTGCACACAGCATTTCCCCAATGATGCACAATGAGGCTTTTCAGCTTTTAGATTTAGACTATGCCTATTTGGCTTTTGATGTTGCTCCAGCACAACTTGGAACCATCGTGGATAGTTTTAAGATTATGAATTGTCGTGGTTTCAATTGTACCATGCCTCATAAAAACTATATTTGTGACTATCTGGATCATTTTTCAGAGGCTGCCCAATTAACCGGTGCAGTGAACACGGTTGTAAATGATAATGGTGTACTGACAGGTCACAATACCGACGGTGTTGGCTATATGCAATCTGTAAAAGCTGCGGGTTTCGATGTTATTGGAAAAAACATGACTTTACTTGGAACAGGCGGAGCTGCCACCGCAATCTGTGCACAGGCTGCTCTTGATGGAGTAAAGGAACTTTATGTATTTAACCGCCGTGGAAATTCTTTCGAAAAGGCACAACCATTTATTGATCAATTAAACCAAAAGACAAACTGCAAAGTTTCTCTATACGATCTGGCAGATACAACTACCCTCAAAAAATGTCTAAGCAACAGTAGCCTTCTTACAAATGCTACTTCTGTTGGCATGGCACCAAATACGAATGCCAGCATAATTACCGATCCTACTCTTTTCCATGAGGAATTGGTTGTATCGGATATTATCTATAATCCAGAAACCACATTACTTATGAAATTAGCTCAGGAAGCAGGTTGTAAAACCTTCAATGGATTATATATGCTTCTTTACCAAGGCGCAGAAGCATTTAAGTTATGGACAGGCAAAGAAATGCCAATAGAACCAATCAAGAAAAAATATTTTGATCGATAGATTTCTTTCTAATCATGAACAAAATTTCTTATATAACCAAAAAAGAGTTCCATGCCATCCACATTGGAACTCTTTTCGTTTTGTCATATATAAATTTATTCTGTTTTATAGATTATTATCACTATTTTCTTCTGTTTGCGAATCATCATATCCTGTATTGTACGAATCCGATTCATTTTGTCCATAATAGCTATTTGTGTTCTGATTACTATAACCTTCATAATATGCATCATCGATCACATTATCTGATCCCGCATATCCTTCTCTATAATACTCACACAGTTCAGACATATTTGCCATATTGCCCCTTAATGCTTTCTCTCTTAATACCGCATATAACTCAGCATCTGTAGCTAAATAATATGGTGTTACCCATAAAATTCCCACAAATAAACAACAGCATACTACTGCTAAGATATTCCATCCAATAAAAGATAAATCTAATAAGAAAATTCTTCCTTTCTCTCCATCTGTCATCTCTTTTGTTAATTCGAAGGCTCTCTTACTATCAATATCCGGATTTTCAGACAAAATGTATGGAAGCATTCGATATTCATATCCCTTTATAATACCAGGAATAACAAACAACAGGCTCCAGCCGAATACTTTTAAACTCTTTATGAACATAATCTTTACTATATTCATATAATTACCACAACCAAAGGCAAAAAACAAATCATTAAAGTTGGTTCGACCTTCCCTTGCATGCATAGCAAATCGTTTTGATCCTACAATAATTGGGGATGTAACGAATGCGGTAAATGCCACTGCCGCTGCCATAATCAAAACAAAAACCACAAGAAAAACTGTTCCTGCTACTGCAAACATAGGTAACATCTCTTTCATGGTATCACTGGCACTTGGATGATCACCATGATCGTCATCGACATAATCATCGTAATCATCATAATCGTCGTAATCGTCTATTACTGAACCGCTATAATCACTTGAACTACTTTCAGAATCAAATGTATTTCTCATGCCGTTACTTACTCCACCACCTGAGGAGCCTCCAGTAGCTCCAATAATTGACAGGATTAAAGCAACTAACACAAACCATCCATAATTGGCTTTGATTACTTCTCTTGCCCTTTCTTTTAATTCACTAATACTCCAATCCATTTCATTTCCTCCCATTTCTTCCATATGTATTTTATATGACAAATTCTCATTTAATATATCCTACATTTTCCCTCTCGTCAATGAATTTTTAAATATTTTAATTCATTTCTAAGAAAACAGATGGTAATAAAAGAAAAAGGCGCTATCCATTGTACTTTCTATCTTTCCAATGAATAACACCATTTCTCAAAATTAAATTCTCTTCAAGTACTCTCCTGTACGTGTATCAATGCTGATTCTGTCACCAGTCTCTACGAACAATGGTACGTTTACAGTAGCTCCTGTCTCAACGATAGCTGGCTTATTTGCACCTGTAGCTGTATCACCCTTGAAACCTGGCTCTGTCTCTGTAATCTCTAATTCTACGAACATAGGTGGCTCGATTGCAAAGATGTCACCATTGTGTGAAAGCATCTTAACCATCTCGTTTTCTTTTACAAACTTCAATGAATCTCCAATCTGGTCTGCTGTTAATGCAAACTGATCATATGACTCTACATCCATGAAATTGAATGAATCACCATCTGCATATAAATACTGCATATCTCTCTTCTCAATATGAGCCTGAGGACATTTTTCTGTAGGACGGAATGTCTTCTCAACTACACCACCGTTCTTAATGTTCTTAAGCTTTGTACGAACGAACGCTGCACCCTTTCCTGGTTTTACATGCTGGAACTCGATAATCTGATAGATGTTTCCATCATACTCGATTGTCATACCATTTCTGAAATCTCCTGCTGAAATCATATTATAAATCCTCCTTAATTATTTTCATTTCTCTTATTTGTACTTTGCATACTTTCTTCCAAAATACACTGTCTATAACAGTTTATAATAGTTTGACACATTTTTCAACTATTTTCTTATCTACAGTTCAATTAAATTCTTAGGTGAACTAGTAAAATTCTCACAACCATCGCTGGTTACTACAACCAAATCCTCTATTCTGACACCACCAAAATTCTCCACATAAATGCCCGGCTCTACCGTTTCGGTTATATTTTCCGCTAATACCGTGGTTTCATTTGGGGATAATCTGGGATTCTCATGTATATACAATCCAACACTATGACCCAGACCATGACCAAAGCATTTTCCGTATCCCATTTGTTTTATATAATCTCTTGCTACCTGATCTACCTGTGCACCAGTCAGTCCGGCTTTTATTGTTTCTAATCCTCTTTTTTGTGCTTCTAACACCACATTGTAAATCTTTTTCTGTTCGTCACTGGCTTTTCCTACTACAACAGTTCTGGTCATATCAGAGCAATATCCTTCATAGATACAACCAAAATCCATAGTGACAAAATCGCCATTTTCAATTTTTTTACGACTTGGCACTGCATGTGGTTTTGACGAATTAATACCCGATGCTACGATGGTATCAAAACTCAATCCTTCTGCACCATTCTGCTTCATATAAAATTCCAAATAGGCAGCCACTTCTAGCTCAGTCATTCCCGGTTTTATTTGATTTAAAATTTGTTCAAAGGCCAAATCACCAATTCGTTCGGCTTCTTTTATTCGTTCTAACTCTTCCGGCGTCTTTATGATACGAAGGTCGGACAATTCATTTTCCAGAAACATCCACTCAAAATCCTCTCGCAACGATTTCCACTTATAAAAATCAGAACAAAGAAAATCTTTTCCTTCCAAGCCGATTTTTTTTGCCTGCTCCTGATCGGCCAGTGCTTCAATCAAATCCATATAATCCTTTTCGACCTGGCAGATTTCAAAGGATTTTGCTTCTTCTTTTGCCAGAATGGTATATCTGGAATCTGTCAATACTGCTCTTTTCCCACGTGATAAGTACAAATACCCTGTTCCCCCGGAAAATCCACTGATATATCGCATATTATATGGATTTGACACAATGATTGCATCCAGTTGTTTTTGTTCTAAAATATTTACGATTTTCTCATATTTCATCTTCGCATACACCTTCCTTCTTCTGAAGGATATTATAATTACGGACAATCTCTTCTGCGATATCCTCCACCGTTCTATCATCCACCTCAATCACAAGATGTGCACCAACCTCATAAATCGGATTTCTGTATTCCAATAATTCTTCTATTTTTTTCTCCGGTTCTTCACACTGCAGCAAAGGACGACTGTCGTCTCCTTTTAATCGTTCTACCACTGTCTCTTTTTTTACTTTGAGATAAATGACAAAACCAAGCTTTTGGAGCAATTTTGCATTTTGTTCCCTAAGAGGCAGTCCACCACCACTGGATACAATAGTTCTCTCGGTATGCTCAACAAGTTCTTCTAAACTTTTTGTCTCCAACACCCGAAAATATTCTTCCCCCTTTTCATCAAAAATGCCGGAGATCGTCCGATTTTCTTTTTCTTCAATATACTGATCCGTATCTAAAAATCCATAAGAAAGCTTCTCTGCTAATGCTTTGCCCACTGTAGTTTTTCCACATCCCATAAAGCCAATTAATACAATATTATCTTTCACTATTCTTCCTCTTTTCATAAAAATGCAATACAATCTTCTCTAAGTAACGTTTTAACACAATCTGAATTTCTTCCTTGGGATCAATTGGTTTCACTAATATATTGCGCATTCCAATTCGTTTTGCCCCGAATACATCTGTAAACAACTGATCACCTACAAATATCGTATTGGATAAGTCTGTTCCCATTAATTCCATGGCTTTTCTGTAATTCTTACCAGACGGCTTGTGTGCATTGTAAATGTATTTTGTGCCGATATCTTTGTTAAAACGAAGCACCCTTTCTTCCTGGTTATTTGAAATCAGACAACTGGAAAGCCCGATTTCCTTTAATTCCTCAAATAACTTTCTCGCTTTTTCGTTGGCATCCGCGCCGTGCTCAACTAAGGTATTATCAATGTCAAATAACACTCCTCGAATCCCTTGTTCATGCAATTTTCTAAAGTCAATATCATAAGTTGAATCCTGAATCTCATCTGGATAAAACATTGTAAACATATGGTTTCCTCTATTCTTTCTTATTCTCAAACATCTGAAGACTTCGTTGTACAATTCCATTCATGTATGCAATGGCAATTCCATAATTCACCATAGGAATCCCCTGCCTTTCTGCCTCAGCCATTCGATATTTCATTTCCCTGGCATTTAACATACATGCACCACAATGAACGATCAGGGCATACTCGCTCAAATCCTCTGGAAAGCCGGTTCCACTGCTTGTCTCAATAACAATATCTTTTCCGGTATACTCCCGGATCCAATTTGGTATCTTTACCGTTCCAATATCCTCACATTGTCTGTGATGCGTGCACCCTTCTGCCATTAGTATTTTATCACCATTTTGCAATCGGTCAAGTACACTTGCATTTTCCGCCAAAGCCTTCAAATTTCCCTTGTATCTTGCCATCAATATAGAAAAAGAAGTCAATTGCACTTCATCTGGTACAATCTTTGAAACCTTTTCAAACACCTGAGAATCCGTAATCACCATTTTAGGAGTTTTCGCCAGAAGCGGAAATACTGCCTCCAGTTCCGTGTCTCTCACTACAACAGGAATCCCACCTTTTTCCAGTATATCCCTAATCACCTGCTGTTGTGGTAATATCAGTCTTCCCTTTGGTGCTGACTTATCAATTGGAACAACAAGAACCACCAAGTCTTCCTTCTCAATTAAATCCGAAACCAGTGGATGCCCCTTCTCTTTAGGCAACAGTTTAGGAATAGTCTCTTTTAGCTCTTCTATTCCATAACCAGTCTTTGCACTGATAAAGACCACATTTTCATGACAAAAACCTTCTCCCAAATCCGCCTTATTGCAAACTATCACATAGGGTATTTTTCGTTCTTTCAGTTCCTGCTCAAGTTCCAATTCAACCGGATCCAAACACTTTTGCTCCGTTGTAGTAACTAATATCGCAAGATCCGTCTTTCGAAGCACTTCTCTTGTTTTTTTTATGCGAAGTGCTCCTACCTGACCGATATCATCTAACCCCGGTGTATCGACCAGCATAACCGGTCCCAGTGGCAGCCACTCCATTGCCTTGTATACCGGATCTGTTGTTGTCCCTTTTTGTTCCGAGACAATGGACAATTCCTGACCGGTTATGGCATTGACCAGGCTGGATTTTCCAGCATTTCTCTTTCCAAACAAAGCAATATGTAATCGTTCTCCTTTTGGCGTTTGGTTCAATCCCATCTGTCTACCTCCTAGATTTGTAATTCTATTCTCCTTTTGTTAGCTATCCATCTCCTGAAAGCCTACTACGTACTCCTGTTCGCTTAACAGCATAATTATTTTCTCTTCTAATGAATCGTCCCCATGAATCCCCATTATTACGCTAACTGTCTCATGTTTTGATGACTGCATATTCATTTGGAATACACTGTACCCCTGCTCTCTAATTGCTATGATCAGCTTCTTAATGTCTGCAGCATCTTTTAAGTCCACATAGATCAGGAGACTATTCTCTTTTTCTACTCCAAACATTTTCAGCTGCTTTACCAATATGAACATCAATACCACTACTATAGTTGCCAATATAGCAATCTCATAAAATCCAATTCCGATGGCTAGTCCGATACATGCCGAAACCCATAAACCAGCTGCAGTTGTTAATCCCTTTACTCTGGAATTGTCCGTGACAATAATCGTACCCACTCCCAAAAATCCAATTCCACTAACTACCTGGGCGCCAATACGAGTAGGATCCAGTGAGGAATTTGCAAAATACATACATGCATATTGCCCTGTCATCATACAAATTGCAGCTCCCATGCAAACTACCACATGGGTCTTAAACCCTGCAGTCCTATGCCTTCGTTCTCTCTCAATCCCAACCGCACCACCACATACAGCACAAAAGAAAATCCGTAACAAAATTGACGCCATATTTAGTTCTCTAAAATAATCCAAAAACACTAAATGATCCATATATGCCCCCTTCCTGTGTATCTTACCATTCCATCTATACACCACTGAAATCGTTACCTGAAACCTTCTGCTCATTATGCAGGCACCAATGCAAACGAAAGTATCCTGCTATTAGTTCTGAATCCTTCAAAAAAAACATACACATATATGGAATGTTTCCCATCATTCCATATATGTTATCCATTATCAAGTATCAAAAGGAGTTTTTCTTCATGCAATCCATTTCTATAAAACAACTATTTCCTCTATTGTTTGTGGCTATGCTCCTTTGTTTCCCATCTCTTTGTTTTTCCGGTGCCTCAAACGGTTGGAATCTCTTTCTTTATACCATTGTTCCTTCCTTATTTCCGTTTTTGGTATTCTCCAATCTAATCCTCAAAACCAGTTTATTAGAGTCCCTATGCAATCTCATTTATCCATTTTTCAGACCTATTTTTCAAACAAGCCGCCTAGGTTGCTTTCCTATTTTGATCGGTCTTTTTTCCGGTTATCCCATGGGAGCAAAATACAGTGCAGATCTTGTCAAAACACAATCCATTTCCTTGGTGGAAGGACAATACCTGCTATCTTTTGTAAACAATGCCAGCCCCATGTTTTTATCCTACTATATCTCTACACATTGTCTACACAAGCCACAATGCAGCCTGGTTTTCCTTTTTCTCACCATTTTATCTAGTTTCATTATAAGCCTTTTTTACAGAAAAATCATCCTAAAAACTTCATTTATGACCACTACATTACCAAAAGAAAAAAAATGCTCCTCTTTTTCCTGCTTTCCAATAGACAAATCTATTCATGACGCATTTGAAACTTTAATCAAAATTGGAAGTTACATCATGCTTTGTTCCATCGTATCCGCTTTTTTATTATCTGTTCCAAACATAATCGCTCCTCTTGGTTTTCTATTATCCTGTCTCACAGAAATAACAACCGGAGCTCAGATAATAAACCAAGCCTCCTTCTTGTCCGATAATACAAAAATAATCCTGACACTGGCAACGGTAACCTTTGGTGGACTGTCCAGTCTCTTCCAAACGTTCAGCGTCATTGCCGGTTCAGGATTATCCATAATAAAATATATCATTGCAAAACTATGTCAAACAATTGTCTTTGTTCTGCTTCTAACCCTATATCTAATACTCTTCCTCTAAAGGATACTCTCCCAGCACCTCTTCATGATGAATCTCCTTCTTCTGCGTACTTGATTGTGCTACCGGAGTTGGTTCTCCTGTCAATTCCCTGTGATTTGTCCGTACAATATCCAAATTCTCCTGCATACTGCCAAGAAGCCCCTCATAATGACTCTTGCAATCACTATATGCTTTATCCATGATATTTTCCAAACCAACTAACATATCCTCTGTATATGCAATCGCTCCTGTGCGAATCTGATGCGCATCTTCTTCTGCTGCCGCTAAAATCTCCTGTGCCTGCTGTTGTGCCTGCATCACAATCTCATCTGCCTGCGCATATGCCTGCTGCATAATCTGGTGCTCGTCCACTAACGCATCCATCTTCTGCTGTGCTGCTGCCAAAATTCCATCCGCCTCTTCCTGCGCTCTGGCAAGAATCGCATCTTTATTTTCAAGCATCTTCTGATATCTCTTAATCTCTTCCGGCGTACGCAAACGTAATTCATCCAAAAAATCATACAATTGATCTTTTGGAACAATCACCTTTGATGTAGCAAAAGGCTGAGCCTTACAATCCTCCACGAAATCATAGATATCCTCTATTAATTCTTCAATTCTGCTTGTTGCCATTATAAACACTCCTCTTTCTATGTCACCTTACATCTAGTTCCCCAAAAACATATTACTTTTTTATATTTTTATATTTTTCTTCTATCATTGATACCAATTCCTCTGGAACTAATGACGATATATTTCCCTGATAAGAAGCCAGCTCTCTTACTGAACTGGAACTCAAATATGCATACTGCACACTGGTCACTAAAAACACGGTATCCAACTTTGGATCTAAATTGCGATTCAACTGTGCAATCTGTAATTCATATTCAAAATCTGTCACAGCACGAAGCCCTCTAAAAATCACTTCTGCTCCCTGTAATTTTGCAAAATCCACAAGTAAACCATCAAACATTTCTACTGATACATTGGGAATATCTTTGACTACCATTTCTATCATCTGTTTACGTTCCTGTGCAGAAAAAACAGGATTTTTCTTGCTATTGTTCAGGACTCCGATCACAAGTTTGTCCACCATCTTAGCGGATCTTTCTATAATATCCAAATGTCCTTTTGTTATGGGATCGAAACTCCCAGGGTATACACCTATTCTCACAAGGCACCTCCATCTATGCTTCCATTCGAGACACGAACACATGCATGTTTGTCTTATATTTTTTTACTTTGTTCACCATATACCCTAAATCCTCTAAGTAAGAAATATCTGTATCCAAAGCCGCTTCAAAGATAATATCTGTATCCTCATCCAGTATATCCATACCTTTCAATCGCTCTAACACTTTCTTCTCCCACTCGTATCCATAAGGTGGATCCATAAATATGATATCAAACTTCAACGAAGCTCCCTGTAGTTGCTGTAATGCCGCAAACACATCCATCTTCAAAAGTTTCGATTGCTCTGTAAGCTTTGTGGCCTGAAGATTTTTCTCAATACAATGCATTGCTTCTGCTCCCTGCTCCACAAAAACTGCGTTTTTCGCTCCCCGACTCAAGGCTTCTATTCCAATGGCACCACTTCCACTAAACAAATCCAAAAACTGACAGTCCCATAATTGAGGCTGTATCATATTAAACAATGTTTCTTTAATACGATCTGTAGTAGGTCTGGTATCCAGCCCCACCGGTGTCTGTAATTGAATTCTCCTAGCTGAACCTGCTATCACTCGCATAAATGTCTACCTCTCGTTCCATGTTTTCTATTTCAAACACAAATCATGTACTTTCTTTAAAATAATCGTTTTTGTGTAAAATACATCCATGATAGATATACTATATCTCATATATTTAAAAATTTCAAGGGAAATAAGGAAGAAATTCATATAGAAAACATTGTCAAGTCATTTTTCCTTTCTTCGTCTATCGAATCCTTACTTACAGAATTCCCATAACGTCTTCCAGTATTATATTTTTTAGTTCCTTTTCTGTAGGCAATTCTAAGTTTACGATACGATTTGCCTGCTTTCCCAATATGCTTTCAAAAGTGTTTCGCATGCCCCGTCCATTTCCAAATAAAAATCTGCTTTGTGCATCCATCTCCTTTAACGCTCTCTTCAGTTCTTTTTCCCCATCTTCTTCCATTTCCAGTCCTGACTTATCCAAGAATCCCTTTAGAATTTCCATCATTTCTTCATCCGTATAATCTTCAAAATGAATAAACTTGTTAAATCTTGAAATCAATCCCGTATTTGCTTTCAAAAACTCATCCATTTCCTCTTTATACCCCGCCACAATTATTACCAAATCATTTCTGTAATCTTCCATCATTTTTACAAGGGTATCAATAGCCTCGCCTCCAAAATCATTTACATCATTCTTATTTGTCAGAGCATATGCCTCATCAATAAATAATACCCCTCCCAATGCCTTTTCTACTACTTCCTTGACTTTTATAGCAGTTTGTCCAATATAACCGGCAACCAGCCCAGCACGATCCACTTCAACCAAATGGCCCTTAGACAAAATCCCCAGTTCTTTGTATATCTTTGCGACTAACCTTGCTACCGTTGTCTTTCCTGTTCCGGGATTTCCTGTAAAAACCATATGATAACTAATTTCCATTGAGGGCATATGATAACTTTCCCTCATTTTCTTTACCTTAATTAAATTAATCAGAGATTCAATTTCTTTTTTTACTTCTTTCAGCCCTACTAAACCTTCTAATTCATCCAAATACATTTGCAGCTGTTTGGCATGGTTAATTTTGTTTATCTCCTCCCTCATCTGCTCAATTCTTTCTTCTTGAATTTTCTTCACAGCTTCTTCTTGTTCTTTTTTCAACTTCTCCATTCTTGGCATCTGTATTTTAAGTTTTCCTTTTTTCTGAAGCTCCATTAATTCCTGATCCGTATACTCAAAAATAGAACGTTCTTTTCTTTCCTTTTCTCTCTCTTGCCCTAATTCTTTTTTTTCACCTTCTTTTTTCTGGTTCTCTTCTAAAGGCTCTTTCTCTGCTTCTTCTTCCTCTTTCTTTTCCTCTTCCAAGACCTCTTTCTCTAGTTCTTCTTCCTCTTTCTTTTCCTCTTCTAAAGCTTTTTGAACATCCTCTTTCTTTTTTTCTAGCGCTTCCAATTCTCCAAGCTTTATTTTTTCTTCTTCTATTCTTTTTTTCTCTAGTAAAATTTCTTCCCTTTCTTTGAGCAAACGTTCTACATGAGGTTTTTCTTCATAAAATCGTCCCGAACTCATTTTCAAAAACATATACCTGGAATTTACCACAACTTCCCTCTGATCTTCATTAATAAATGAAACGATTTTCTCATAATATTCTACAAAAAACTTATCCGCAAATTTACTCTGTGGATATTCTACCAATGAAGCACAAATTAAAATATCATTTATAGAATTCAGAACATAGCTGGAAAAAAACGACTCTTCTTTGTTATCTCTTAATCCACACAACTGTAGTATAATTGGCGGTGTTCGCAATAACTTATTAGCTGTTTGCAGGAAATTCTCCGGTAATTCTCCCTGTTTTGGACATCCCAAAGGATTTCGTTCAATCAGTTCCATCATGTAATCCCGTTGTGCCTGTCCATTCCTTCCACAATATACAGCTAAATTAGTCAAAACAGACTGCAAGTACATATCCATGATTTCATAAATGCTTTTATGCAAATAACTCTCTGGCTCATGCCAGTATCCTTCTTCTTCTAATACTTTACAAAACTCAACGATCCTCTGATACGCACGTTTTGCAATCTCCATCAATTCCTGTTTTGTATAACTTGACTGTATCATATGTACATTCCTCCTGTACCCGAAATAAACCCTTTTTCTAAATCTGATCTCCTCCTTAATATTATATGTTTTTTCCCAAAAAATAACAAGATATATCGCAACCCATAATTGTCCGGGCGCGTCCGTCGTGAAACATCCTAATATTGAAACTATTTTATTGCCAAAAAAAAATTTCTGTCATATAATGTAGGTTGTGTAAATTTTAACAGGATACATATCGTAAAGATATTGTGGAGAATTTTTCTATATTGAATGATTATATGATGTTAGGGTCAATAGCCCCTAACATCAAGGAATAATTTATAATGTAATTAAAAAAGTCATCTTACATTGATGGATTTTGTTACATTTTCAAAGGAGGCTATGGCTCTTTTGCCAAATATTATGAATAAAAAACATACATTAGGAATTGATATTGGTTCTACAACAGTTAAGGTAGCAATTCTTGATACCGAGAATACCATTATTTTTTCTGACTATCAAAGACACTTTGCCAACATCCAGGAAACTTTGGCAAGTATATTAAACGAAGCTTATGCAAAGCTGGGAAATCTGGAGTTTTGTCCGGTCATTACCGGCTCCGGCGGCCTTACGCTTTCCAAACACTTAGGTATACCATTTGTACAAGAAGTTGTAGCAGTTGCTACAGCTTTGAAGGATTATGCTCCTCAAACAGATGTTGCAATTGAATTGGGTGGAGAAGATGCCAAAATTATCTATTTTACCAATGGTATCGATCAGAGAATGAATGGAATCTGTGCCGGTGGTACTGGTTCTTTTATTGACCAAATGGCTACTTTATTAAAGACCGATGCAGCCGGATTGAATGAATACGCCAAGGATTATCAGGCCATTTACCCAATCGCAGCCAGATGTGGTGTATTTGCCAAGACAGACATTCAACCTTTGATCAACGAAGGCGCAACGAAACAGGATTTATCTGCATCTATTTTCCAGGCTGTGGTAAATCAAACGATCAGTGGTCTTGCATGTGGAAAACCAATTCGTGGTAATGTTGCCTTTCTAGGAGGTCCACTTCACTTCTTAACAGAATTAAAACAGGCCTTTATTCGTACTTTAAAACTTACTCCGGATCAGATCATTGCACCAGAACACTCTCATCTGTTTGCAGCAGTAGGCTCAGCACTGAATGCCAAGGAAACGTTTTCTACCTCTTTTGAAGAACTTTGTTCTCAATTAAACAAAGGAATCAAAATGGAATTCGAAGTCACTCGTATGAAACCTTTATTTGAAAATCAGGAAGAATATGATGCTTTTGCAAAACGCCATGAGAAGAATAAAGTAATTGAAGAAGATCTTTCTACATACGAGGGTAATTGTTTTCTTGGAATCGATGCTGGTTCTACCACTACAAAAATCGCTTTGGTAGCAGACAACGGTTCTTTGCTTTACTCTTTCTATAGCAGTAACAATGGTAGTCCTTTAAAAACTACGGCCAAAGCTCTGAAAGAAATTTATTCTTTGCTTCCAGACAGTGCAAGAATCGTTCGTGCATGTTCTACAGGATACGGGGAAGCATTGATCAAAGAAGCCTTTATGCTTGACGAAGGAGAGGTAGAAACAATTGCACACTACTATGCTGCTTCTTTCTTCGAACCAGAAGTAGATTGTATCCTTGATATTGGTGGTCAAGATATGAAATGTATGAAGATCAAAAATCATACAATCGATAGTGTTCAATTGAACGAGGCCTGTTCTTCGGGATGTGGTTCCTTCATCGAAACTTTCGCAAAATCACTACAGTATGAAGTTTCAGATTTTGCAAAAGTAGCTTTATTTGCAAAAAATCCAATTGATTTAGGTTCCCGTTGTACCGTATTTATGAATTCCAAGGTAAAGCAGGCACAAAAGGAAGGTGCCGGAGTAGATGATATTTCTGCCGGCCTTGCGTACTCTGTTATCAAGAATGCTTTGCTTAAGGTAATTAAGATTACCGATCCAAAAGATTTAGGTAAAAAAATAGTTGTTCAGGGTGGTACTTTCTACAACGATGCAGTGTTGCGAAGCTTTGAAATCATTTCCGGTTGTAAAGCTGTCCGTCCTAACATTTCAGGTATTATGGGGGCTTTCGGTGCTGCTTTGATTGCAAGAGAGCATTTCGATGGCAGCCAGGATACTACCCTGTTCTCTTTGGAAAAAATTAATTCCTTACAATTTGAAACTACCTTATCTCGCTGTAAAGGTTGTACAAATAATTGTTTATTGACTATTAATAAATTTTCCGGTGGACGTCAGTTTATTACTGGAAATCGTTGCGAAAGAGGTCTTGGAAAAGCAAAAAAATCAGACACAGTACCAAATTTATTTGCATATAAACGAAAAAGACTGTTCCAATATGAATCATTACCTGCCAATGAAGCCGTTCGAGGCAAAGTTGGACTTCCTCGTGTTTTAAATATGTATGAAAACTATCCATTTTGGCATACTTTCTTTACAAAACTTGGTTACCAGGTAATTTTATCACCAGAATCTACCAGAAAGATTTATGAACTAGGCATCGAATCCATTCCGAGCGAATCCGAATGTTATCCTGCCAAGCTTTCTCACGGTCATGTATCCTGGTTGATCCGACAGGGAATTGATTACATATTCTATCCTTGTGTATTTTATGAAAGAAAAGAACAAGAAGACGCCAATAATCATTACAATTGTCCAATTGTAACTTCTTATGGCGAAAACATTAAGAATAATGTGGAAGAATTGAAAAACAACAATATTGTATTTCAAAATCCATTTCTATCTTTTGAAAGCGAAAAAATTGCAGCAGATCGTCTGGCTGTATATTTCAAAGAAGAAAACGATATTCCTGAAGACGAAACTCGCAGTGCCGTACATGCCGCATGGGTCGAGATGGAACGAATGAAAAAAGACATTCAGAAAAAGGGAGAAGAAGTAATACAATATCTTGAGGAAACTGGCAAAAAAGGAATTGTTTTGGCTGGACGTCCTTATCACTGTGATCCAGAGATTAATCATGGAATTCCAGAATTGATTGCATCCTATGATGTAGCTGTCCTTACGGAAGACAGTATCTCCCATCTAGGAAAAGTGGATCGTCCTACCATTGTAATGGATCAGTGGATGTACCATTCCAGATTATATGCAGCTGCCTCGTATGTGCGAACCAACCCGAACTTAAATTTAATCCAACTAAATTCTTTTGGTTGTGGTTTGGATGCAGTAACGACCGACCAGGTAAACGACATTCTTACAAAATCCGGAAAAATTTATACGGTATTAAAAATTGACGAAGTAAACAATCTTGGTGCAGCTCGTATTCGTATTCGTTCCTTACTTTCTGCAGTAAAAGATCGTGATCACAAACATATAGAAGCACATGTTGAGGATGCAGCCCATCACAGAGTTGTCTTCACGGAAGAAATGCGCAAAAATTATACCATCCTGGTACCTCAGATGTCGCCAATTCATTTTGATATTGTGATAAGTGCTTTGGAATCCTGTGGATATAATATAGAACTTCTTCCAAGCAACAAAAATTGTGTTGACTATGGATTAAAATATGTAAATAACGATGCCTGCTATCCATCTTTACTGGTGGTTGGACAATTTATGGAGGCTTTGGATTCCGGTAAGTATGATTTGGACAAAGTGGCATTGATCATCACCCAGACCGGTGGTGGCTGTCGTGCAACAAATTACATTGGATTTATTCGTAGAGCATTAGATAAAGCTGGATACACACAAATACCTGTTATTTCCATAAGTGCAGGTATTGAGACAAACCCGGGATTTAAGATCAATCTGACCATGGCACATCGCGCCATTCAAGCTTTGGTCTATGGTGATCTGCTTATGCGTGTACTATATAAAACCAGACCTTATGAAGCAAAACCAGGATCTGCCAATGCTTTATACGAAAAATGGAATACCATCTGCATCCAGGATGTACGCTCTGGAAAAAATTTCAAAAAGAATATTTATCAGATGGTAAAAGAGTTTGACGAATTGCCTCTGAAAGATATTAAGAAACCAAAGGTAGGAATCGTTGGAGAAATTCTTGTAAAATTCCATCCTACAGCCAATAATCATTTAGTTGACCTTTTGGAAGCAGAAGGTGCGGAAGCTGTCTGTCCGGACTTAATTGACTTTTTATTGTATAGTTGCTATAACAGCAATCCAAGTGTAACTTATTTCGGCAAGAGCAAAAAAAATGCGTTTATCAACAATACCGCAATCAAACTATTAGAATTCTATCGTCGCCATGCAAGAAAAGCCCTAGCACAAAGCAACCACTTTGAGCCTATGGAGCACATAGATACTTTAGCCAAATACGCAGAACCGTTTGTTTCTACTGGAAATATGACTGGAGAAGGCTGGTTCTTAACAGGAGAAATGGTAGAATTAATTCACTCTGGTGTGGAAAATATTGTTTGTGCACAGCCATTCGGTTGTCTTCCAAACCATGTAGTTGGAAAAGGTGTCATTAAAGAATTACGACATGCCTTCCCAAAAGCAAATATTGTAGCAGTAGATTATGACCCAGGTGCCAGTGAAGTAAACCAGTTAAATCGAATTAAACTGATGTTATCTACTGCAACGAATAACCTAAAACTCTAAGAAACACACTTTATGAGTTTCTCAGAATTTAGACTACACGATCCAAGTTCTCTGGAAACAATGAATTTGGATCGTTATTTTCATATATCACAGAAATCAGAAAAGGGACTGTCGTGCTAAGTAAAAAAACAAGATATAGAATGAATGTATTCAACTCTATATCTTGTATAATAATCTTAGTGCGTCAGCCCCTTTAAGCTTCCTTATGCAATTTTGTTTTTAATAACAGGAACTACCGATGCTTTCCTCATCATATCTCTTAATGCATGTCTCTCTGCATCCATCTTCAAGTTCCTATAACATTCTAAATAAAGATAATCTACAATATCCTGTAAAATAGAAGATACCTTTTTTTCTTTTAAAATGTCCAATGTTTCTAATGCCTCTTTATATTCTCCTTTTGCAATCTTTTCGAATCCGTAGAGTACTAATACATTATTGGTAAGGCCGGATGCAGTTGAATCATATTTTTTCAAAAGACTTCTCTGACTCTCTATTACTTCCAGTCCCTTCTCTCTTTCTCCTTTTAAGAAGTATGCCATGGCCTCATAGGCATAACAGAGCACTTGATTTGCTTCTGGTTGTCCTGGAAGCGCAATCTGTTGGATCTGTTCTTCTACCTTTTCAAGCTGTCCATTATATAAATATCCAGCAGCAATATTGATACGGATTAAGTCTTTTTGTTGTCTGGAAGACATCTTCTCCACTATCTGTTGCATTTCTTGAACATACAAATCCGGCCTTTTTTCTTCATATAATAAGTACGTCGGAGCAGATACGATCTTGTTCAACCGAAACATATTCGCAATTTTTATTCCCATCCAAATAATAAGTATAGTTACAGCCACCCCAATCAGGACAATTTGTGCCTGATTTTCCGGTAACATACTGGATATTGCATAAACAATTCCTACCACAACACATGCCACGATAATAATTCCTATTGTTTTTTTACTCTTCATTCTCTCTTCTCCTGCTTCTATAGACTGGTACCAATAATACTTCCACCACCAACCACATAATCTCCATCATAAAATACCACTGCCTGTCCTGGAGTGATTGCTCTCTGTGGCTCTCGAAACACACATTCTATCACATCATCTGATACCTTACGTATGACAGCTTCTGCTCCTTGGTGACTGTATCGGATCTTAGCCTTAACTACCATATCTCCCTCTAAGTCACTGATCGACATAAAATTTAATCGATCTGCATATAGCTTTTCTTGAAACACATCTGTATTATCACCAATCACAACCTCATTTGTTTCTGGCCGAATCTCTACCACAAATACCGGTTTTCCCATAGACAGATTAAGACCTTTTCTCTGGCCCACTGTATAGTTCGTAATTCCTTTGTGTTTTCCAATGATATTTCCTTCTAAATCCACAAAATTCCCTTCTTTGATATCTTCATTTATATTCTCTCTGATAAATTTTGCATAATCGTTATCCGGAATAAAGCAAATATCCTGACTATCTGGCTTATTTGCAACCAGAAGGTTAATATCCATAGCAATTTGACGAATTTCTTCTTTCTTATATGCACCAACCGGCATCAATGTGTGCGCTAACTGATCCTGGGTCAGGTTGTACAATGCATATGTCTGGTCTTTTCTTTCTGTAACTGATTTTTTTATGGTATATCTTCCGTTTTCCAACTTAACTATCTGCGCATAATGCCCTGTAGCAAGATAATCTGCCCCAATCTCTCTGGCTCTCTTTAACAAAGCTTCCCATTTGACGTATCGATTACAGGCAATACAAGGATTTGGTGTTCTCCCTAATCGGTATTCTTCTAAAAAATAGTCCATTACATTTTTCTTGAATTCCTCTTTAAAATTCATAACATAATACGGAATATCCAGACTGTCTGCTACTCTTCTTGCATCATCCACTGCACTTAACCCGCAACATCCTCCATTTTCTTCTTGTTGTGAAAGCTCTTCCTGCCAAATCTGCATAGTAACTCCGATCACCTCATATCCGGCTTTTTTTAATAAATATGCCGTAACTGAAGAATCCACTCCACCAGACATTCCAACTACTACTTTTCCTTTTTTATTACTCATGCTGACTCCTCTTTCTTATTCATCCGTTATTCGATACACCAGTCCAGGCGCCAATAGATTTTATATTGCCATGATCGCTTCATATTTTTATTGTCATATAAGTTGTTTAATTGAAACATCATTTATCCTCCCTAAAATGGTATTATACGACTATTGTACCACAATTGAGATAAAAAGTAGAGTAAAAACCTCATTTACACGCTTTATCTTTTTCAAGGGAAGCTGGCCTTTTCGTAATAACAATATGAGATTGTAACCAATACTTAAATACTTAAATTCCTTACTTCCCTTTATTTTTTCAATAGAACCATATACCCTAACAAAACTTTTCATAATTTGGAGACATCCTTCTTAACCGTTCTACACATTCTCTCAGTTTATCTACAACAAAATCCACTTCTTCCTTGGTATTCTCCTCTCCCAATGTCATTCGAATTACATTATGTGCTAAATTCTCATTCATTCCCATAGCCAACAGAACATGGGAAGCTTCTGTCTGCCTAGATGTGCATGCAGAACCCACAGATACACAAATTCCCATAGCGTCCAACAAAGCCAAAACAGTTTCTGCTTCCACAAAAGGAATACACACACTAATATTATTGGGCAATCTTTGTTTTCTACTCCCATTAATAAAAACATATGGGATTTCCTGTTCTATTCTTTGAATCAAGTAATCCCTCAATCCCATTAGAATGATATTTTTTCTTTTCCTATCCGTATATGCGATTTCCGCTGCCCTTCCAATTCCTACAATTCCAGCTACATTTTCAGTTCCCGCCCTTTTTTGTCTCTCTTGGCTCCCTCCATGCATCCATGAACCAATTTTCACATCCTTACCAACATACAAAAAGCCAATTCCCTTGGGGCCAAATATTTTGTGTCCACTTACACTCAATAAATCAATATGCTCTTTTTCCACATCAATATCTAATTGTCCATAGGCCTGAACAGCATCTGTATGAAATATAATCCCACATTTTTTTGCTATCCTTCCAATGTCTTTGATTGGTTGAATCGTTCCTACTTCATTGTTTGCATACATAATGGAAATCAATATGGTCGTAGGTCTGATCGACGCCTGCAACTGTTCTAAATCTACTTTCCCCTGTTTATCTACATCTATATATGTTACTTCGTATCCCTTAGTCTCAAGGTACTCACATACACGTAAAACTGCATGATGTTCAATCTTAGAAGTAATGATATGATTTCCTCGATTTCTATATTGTTCTGCCACTGATTTGATCGCCCAGTTATCAGACTCTGTCCCACCGGAAGTGAAGTATATATTCTGTCCCTTTGTCCCCAAGGTCTTTGCAATCATTTTCCTCTGTTCTGTAATAACATTTCTGCTTTTTTCACCCAATCCATAAAGAGCTGACGGATTCCCATAACATTCCGAAAAATATGGTAACATAGCATTTACTACCTCTTGTTTTAAAGGTGTGGTTGCCGCATGATCAAGATATACAAGCGGTTTCATTTTTTTCATCTCCTATTACTTTTATGAAATACATATTAACATCTATTGCTTGCTTTCATCTTACTATTAAAATATGTTTTTCTTCATAACAAGTTACTATAAAACAAAAAACCTGATCAGCATACTTTATATAAGGTAATAATTTTATAATCAAACTATGTATAAAGGTACTATATTATCAAAATATAGTACCTTTTTTATATATACATATAATATAGAATATGGTAATATATATAATATGATAATCAATCTATAAGGATGGATAAC
>JBGVLO010000234.1:0-13232 GCA_045124315.1 Lachnospiraceae bacterium | reverse complement strand
GCACCCCCCTATTTACGGGACTTGACGAGAAGGAAATTATGTCTATTTTACAATGTTTGGACGCATCTATTCTAAAAAAGAAAAAGACGCCTATCTGTTCCGGGCAGGAGATACCACTGATACTATGGGCCTTGTTTTATCCGGTTCTACACTGATCATTCAAGAGGATATCTGGGGACACAGAAACATTCTATCACGATGTAACACTGGGGATTTCTTTGGAGAGCCATATGCAGCAACGCCAAATTCTGTTTTAAACATTAGTGTGATAACAGAATCTGACTGTGAGATCCTAATGCTAAATATCAGACATATTCTTTGCACTTGCTCTTGCGCATGTGACCGACATCATAAACTGATCCGTAATCTCACCAGCGTGCTTGCAAATAAAATCTTGATATTTAATGATAAAATTACTCATATCAGCAAACGTTCTACACGGGCAAAGCTTCTGTCATACCTTTCTGCCGAATCCATGCGACAAAGCTCCCTGTCTTTTGATATTCCATATGATCGACAGAAACTTGCGGATTTTCTTTGTGTAGAACGAGCAGCTATGTCTGTAGAATTATCAAAATTGCAAAAAGAAGGAATATTAAAGACAAAACGAAATCACTTTGAACTGAATTGCAAAATTGATCCAATGCAATAAACAGATAAACACACTCTTTCTAAAACCTGTTGGTCTTCTATATAAACAAACCGAAAATAAGCATCCCACTTTGAATTTGTTCAATCAGTATCAATTGGGATGCTTATTATTATCTTATATATTTCTTATATTTATTTCTTCCATTCCTCTATGACGCATGTATGCTTCTTCCTATCTTTCCCCTCTGCATCATAATTCACTCCTACTAAAAGGATCTTATCATTATAACCGGACAATGCTCCCTGGTATCTCTTTTCTTTTATCTTCTTGATTGCGGTATCTGCAGACTGATTGTATTTCATCACAAATATATTCCACAATCTTCTCCACAATATTATCTTTATAATAGTCCCAAAATGAGGATGCATCGATATGAATCACATTATATTTATTCATATACTTTTTAAAATCACTACATTTGGCAATCTTGGTATCTTCAAAAAGATTGGTAGAATCGCATCCAAGGCTGTAATAGGCATCGATCATTCCTGCCGCATGGGATTTACCAAATCGTCTGGCATGGCTTACTGCAACGCATCTGCTATTGGTTCCCAAAATACCATTTAAATATTCTAATAATCCTGTCTTGTCCACATAAATCTTACTTATTTTATCACTTGTAAAGCTTCCGTTATTTGGATTGAAATATGCACCCATACCTTAATCTCACCTCATCCTTTATAATATATAGGTTCCAGTTTTTTCTCTGCTTATATAGTACCATAATATTTTTTATGACGCATTAGATTTTTTTCTTCCCCATAAGTCTATTAAAATTCTTCCTCGTAAAAATCACCAAAATCAAAATTTTAATCCCACCAGAAAAACCATCCTTTTGAAACAGCAATACTAGTAGCCACCTCACTTAATGTTCCAGTAGCAGTTCCCTGATCAACTCGATCTGGTGTAAATGCATAATGTTCTTTTGCAACTTCCAATGCCATTTTCTCATCTACTGGTTTTGGAAGCTTCATCTCCAATACATCGTGTGTAATTTGAGAATCTTTTTACCTGAACCAACATCTGCTTGTAAAACATCTTCTACAGAATACTGCTCCTCTTCCATGATTCCGAAATACTCTTCTAAAGTGCCATCAACCGGTACAATAACAGGAGTAAACCCTTCTTTTTTACCAAATTCCTCCATTCGTTCCTCTTCACAATATCCTGATTGCTATCAGTTTTAAAAAAAGAGCAAGATAAACTTGCTCTTTAATCAGCCATACTTAACTTGAAAACAGGATAAAGGTAGGATAAAAACTACTATTCTTCTTTATCTACTACTTTGATAATTCCCTTTTTCCACATAATATATGAGGAAAGAATAGCGATTGGTAACATAATTAGGATTAAGAAACCTATCATACCAAAGAGAGAAGCTCCGCTTGTAACACGAACCGCAATTGCCAACACGGATACAATAACTAATACTGGAATAACACCGGCAATACCATTTTTTACTACTTTCTTACCTGAATTGCTGTTTGCAAACAATCCTAACGTAAGAGAACCAAACAAAGCAGGTACCAAGTAATTGGAAGCTGTCTGCACTTCAGGAATCTCAAAGATTGGACTGATACTTGTACTTAATAAAGCAGCAATTGCTAAAATAAGAATCGTCATAATAGAACACACAGACACGGCAACAGAAGAAATAGCTTCTCCGGCTGGTGTATTTTGCTCCTTATTTGTCAATTTCATTGCATTGACGGCACAAGGAAGTTTCAGATTCATAATATTACCAGTAATAAATGTCAGATAGGAAGCAGAACCAAGAATTGGTGTATAACTCAACGCTTCTGATATTCCTACAGGTATGTAAACCAATAAAATACTAAGAGTTGCAGGATTGAATACATCTCCCATATTTGGCATACAATCGTAGTACAACAAATCATGATCACACCAAACTGGCTACCTGTGGCATTTGCAAGCATTTCGGAATTTTTTGCAAAGCCAAGGGCTTTTCCAACGCTGTCAGAAATCAGTGTCTCATAAGAAAGAGAACCGATTACCGATAAACGCCACCAGGACCATACTGTTCCTAGTGCAGAGATTAAAACGAACAAACCCACCACAATGGATAAACTTGGCACAATAGAAAATACCAGACTGGATTTAATTACTTTACGAAGCTCCGCCTTGGTAATACCAAGTTCAATACAATGGTTATAGGATTTTTTTTATAAGCAAGAGAAAATCCTACAATATACAGCAAGCCAATGCTTACAAGAATTACAAGAAGGGGACTGGAAATAAGATCTTTCATAGTCATAAAAATAACCTCTCTTTCGTATTATTATTCAATAGTGAAACTTTACTTATGCTCTTTTAGCCAGCGCATGGCGGTGTAGGCATAAACAGCACTTCCGCCAGGAAGAACTGACTCATCAAATTTAACCTTTGGATGATGCTGTGGATAGCAGCAACCCTGATCCGGATGTCCTGCTGCTAGTGCCAGCATAATGGATGGCACCTGTTGTGTCACATATGCAAAATCTTCTGAACCAGCTGTCTTTGGTGGCTTTTTCGCACCAGACATAGCATTTAACTGTCCTGCTGTAAAGGCTTTTGTCGGTCCTAACAAGTCTTTTAAATAACTTACTGCACAGGAAGATAAATCTCCATCATTTACTAAAGTTGGACATCCGCTTCCAAAAGTAACTTCTGCTTCTGCACGGAAAGTAGCAGCCACTCCTTTAGAGATTTCTACCATACGGTTTTTGATAAATTCACGAACTTCCTCGTCATAAGTACGGATGGTACCGCCTAACTCCACCGTATCTGGGATGGCATTTTCGGCTGTGCCACCATGAATGGTTCCGAAAGTAAGTACTGCTTCATCAGAAAGTGCCAATTCTCTGGAATGGATTTCCTGAAGAGAAGTGACAATATGGGCAGCCACATTGATAGGATCTACTCCATTGTTTGGCATAGAGCCATGGCAACCTTTTCCTTGAATTCGAATGTTAAAATAATCCGCAGCCGGAGCACTGACACCCCCATCGGATACGATTACAGTTCCCGGTTCAATGGGCATTCCCGCCATCACATGAATCATAAGAGCTGCGTCTACCTTTGGATTTTCCAACAATCCTGCCTGTATCATATCATTGGCACCCTGAAAATTTTCTTCGGAAGGCTGAAAATCCAATTTTACAGTTCCTTCAATTTCATCTTCATGTGCTTTTAACAATCTTGCAGCACCAAGCATCATAGTAGTGTGCATATCATGTCCACAGGCATGCATATTTCCGTTCTTTGAGGCGAATTCCACATCTGCCTCTTCAGAGATTGGAAGTGCATCCATATCACCACGAATCATAAATACTTTTCCTTCTTTTTTTCCACCAGCCAGAACGGTAAGTCCGGCTTTTCCACAAGGTTGTGGATCATAGCCCATAGCCATTAATTCTTTTTTTACATACTCTACTGTCTCGGAAAGGGCAAATCCAGTCTCCGGATGTGTATGCAGAAAACGTCTGGTCTTTACTAAGTCTTCTTTGCAGGCTTCTGCTTCCTGTAATAATGTTGTCTCTGTCAAAATGGGACCTCCTTTATATGAATGTTTTACGGAATTTTCGCGGATACTTGTAATAGTATCAACAAGAAAAGAAATACTATTCGATTCTGATGTGAAAGTGAAAAGAATGATGTATAGAATCAAGTTTGATCTCATAAATAGATTTCCCGCAAACGAAAAAAACGCCCTGAGAAAAGAGCGTCATTGCTAGTAAATAGTAGCAACAGAAAATCGATTTGTCAAGAGCCAACTCTGTCTGCATAAAATATTAGTCTCAAGAACATTACTGGGAATTGGGGGGTTCTTTGTGGTTTGTAACAAGGATTTTCTGCTAGTTCATAGATCCTAATAAATAATTTGTTGTTTTGTCATAAATTATGCATATAATGGTAAACGAATCAAGAAAGCAGATAGGAGGAAATGTTATGACAGTTTCATTTATATTGATCATGGACATAATCGGAACCATTGCTTTTGCATTTTCAGGTGCCATGATAGGCATCCGGAAAGGGATGGATATTTTCGGAGTGACGATTCTTGCAATTGTCACTGCAGTAGGAGGTGGCATGATCCGGGATGTCTTGATCGGACATGTTCCACCGGAAATGTTTCGAAATCCTTTGTATACCCTAATCGCAATTGTGACGGCAAATATTAGTTTTTGGTTTCTATATTTTAAAAAGAAGGGTGTTCCAAAAAACTGGGTGAGTCTATACGAGAAAATGCTATTTTTATTTGATACCCTTGGATTGGCGTCATTTACCATAAACGGTGTCAACGCCGGAATGAAAACGGATATGGCAGACAATTTATTTCTGGCAACCTTCCTTGGAGTTCTTACCGGTGTTGGTGGCGGACTGATTCGGGATATGATGGCAAGCCGCAGGCCTTATATTTTTGTAAAACATATCTATGCCTGCGCCTCACTAGTTGGTGCGTTGTCAACAGCACTTCTATGGGAGTATGTAGGAGAAAACACGGCAATGGTTACAGGCTTTTTAGCTGTCATTCTAATCCGTATCCTTGCTGCATACTTTGAATGGAATCTACCACGAATCTCCGATAAAGATATGGAAGAAAACACATAGCCCTAATTGCTCCCTACCACTGCTATTCCTTATCCTCAAACTGCTTTCTTAGTTTGTCTGAACGATATACTGCGCTTTGAAGCAACTGATTTACAGGTGTTAATATTAGCACGGATAATACACATATACACATTTTAGGAATGAATTTGTCATCAAAGAATACTTCCCCCACAATTTGACCGATTGTTATAGCGATCATAGAAACCATGCAATCTAACACCGCACAAAATCTTCTCCACTTTTCTCCATTTATCTTTCCATTACTTTCCACTTTTCCACCTCTCATTTATCCCAACTAAATTTAAATGACCAATTCTCACTTCATGCAAGAAAGCCAGTCACCCTCTTTATCTTCCGCAACACAATTTATATTTTTTCCCACTTCCACATGGACAAAGATCATTTCTTCCAATCTTCTTATTTGCCCTTTGGTAGCTAGATGTACCGGAAGCTACCATTTGTGGCTTGCCTACTTTTTCCAACAACTGTTCATAACTTTTTGTCATAGTCTCCTGTAATTTTTCTTTATCTACACCATCTGCAACATATAACATTAGTTTTTCTAACACTTCTTCTGCTGCTTTTGACCGATCCGCCTTTATTTTCTCAATCAGTTCTTCAATCAATGCATAGCTGTATGGATACTGTTCTGCCACATATGCAACTTCCTCTTCATGACCTTCGTAATACTGGCTCATATACCAGTCATAAGTTAATACATCGATTTCCATGGTACTGTCAATATGATCCAAAGTTTCATCTTTTAGTGTATATGCACGGTCATATCCGGCCTTTAATGCACTTCTAAGCATCATGCTAACTCTAGAATCATTATAATAGTAGAACGCCTCTATAGAAGCATATGCAGATTCTAATGTTCTTTGATAAATCTCTTTTGTTAAATACTTCTTCTCCTTGACAGTATCAACAAATTCTTTGAACAATGGACGATACCAATCGTTCTCCATTACTTCACACAGACGAACCATTGTCTCTACCACATATTCCTGCATCAGATCATTCATATTCACACTGTCCAAAAATTCAAAAAACTCTGCTACATGCTTTTGATATTTTTGATTGGATTCATCAATATCCATGCGAAGCATACGTGGATACACACGGGCCATAATAATCTTTACCTGCTCTATATCCTGTAACTTCAATACTGCCTGACAGCTTTCAATTACTTTTTCATATTCTTCCTTTTCTTCATAGTCCAATGCTTCCTCTACCTGAGTATGAAACTCAGCCGGAATGAACTGCAGCACTTCGTCTCTTTTTTTCTTTTGAAATCGTTTATTCGCATCCTGTAAATTGTAATCCATCTTTCTTTACTCCTTTCTTTTACGTCTATAGTCTATCTGGAATACAGCATTCAAAGCCACAAAAAATATTTGTATTTTTCCGTTTCATTATAGCAAAAAGCCAACCAAAATACTACCGGTATTGCACCACGTTTTCATCCAATCTACTAAATGAACAAATTAATTGCACCAATCACCGCACCAATCAAAGCTCCCAGATTAATAACTGCCTGTAACTCCTGCTTCATAACAGACATTACTAATTCTTCTAATTCCATAATTTCCATGGCCTGTATTTTTTCTTCTACAATTTTTGAAATCTGGATTTTCCCCAACAATTCCCTTGCTTTCTGCTCAACTATTTGGTCATAAATTTTCCCTACTATGTCTTCTATCTTTTCTTCGGAAATGTCCCATTCCTCCAATAAACCCTTCACAGAAGTCTCTGACAATTTCTGCACTTTTGGCTGAATCATTGGAACCACCAATTCCATTCCGTTCTCTGCTAAATATCCCTTTGCGGACACGCTTAGCTTCCCACAAATGTTGGCTAACATCGTATCATTTAAAAACATTGCAAGCATCGGATTTTTTCGAATGTCCGCCAAAGCATCCGTTCCAATTTTCATGAAAATGTCATCCAAATCCATTTCCCCTATTGCTCCAAGGATCTGTTCTGCAATATAACAGCTGATTTTTTCTTTCTTCTCTTCCATATCCAAATCCGGGTTCCACCTCAAAAGCATATCCTGAATGCTCTCAGTTTTACCAAATAGTCCCGTTGAAATTTCAGATACAAATACAGATTTGGTTTCCTCTCCCTTTAGTTTCTGTAGAAGATCTTCTTTTTGCAATAAATTTTCTCCTACTGCAGTACCAACTGCCTTTGCAATTCGCTCTTGATTCTTGGGGATCATTCCCGGTGTAAACGGAAGCTGTTTATTAAAAACATAGATTGGCTTCCGAGGACGGAACAACATCTTAATCGCTATATAATTCGTAAAGTACCCTATAATCGCACCAACCGCTATCGTTGCTGCTATTTTTATCAAATCCATCGTATTCACTCCTCTTAAAATGTATACAAAACTATCTTTACTATTCTAATGAACATATTTAAATGAATTCGCTATTTCCATGCCGACACATCCTATGGAATTCTTCTATTATACAGAGATATCAATCGTCTTTAAAACTCCAAAAACTCTTCCATCTCAATTTCGGAAGGCAAACGCAAATCACCTCTAGGACTCACAGAAACGGTACCCACTTTCACACCATCCGGCATACAATTTCGCTTAAATTGCTGACGGAAGAAGCGAGTATAAAATACTTTTAGCCATTTTTTGATTTCATCATCAGAAAAAGTATATTCCTCGCTCTGTTCCACTGCACTTTTACACAATTCATACACCATCTTTGGCTCCATACCATAACGCAATGTATAGTACAAAAAGAAATCATGTAAAATGTATGAGCCAACAGTGTCTTCTGTTTTCTGAGCAATGGTTCCATCTGCATTTGGCGGTAACAGTTCCGGGCTAACTGGAGTATCTATAATATCCTCGATTACTTCATCAATTCCTTCAAAACCATTTTGTCCCATATGATGTCCAACTTCATCCACTAATGTACGCACTAATGTTTTTGGAATACTTGTATTTACTGCATACATACTCATATGGTCTCCATTGTATGTGCACCATCCTAATGCAAGTTCAGAAAGGTCTCCTGTTCCAATTACAAATCCGCCCTCTTTATTGGCAACATCCATCAATATCTGTGTGCGTTCTCTCGCCTGACAATTTTCATAAGTAATATCCTGTACTGCTTCATCGTGCCCAATATCCTTAAAATGCTGACGAACGGAATCTACAATCGAAATCTCTCTTATATCACACCCTAAAATTTCCATCAATAAAGTAGAATTGTTTTTTGTTCTTTTCGTTGTCCCAAATCCAGGCATTGTAATTCCTACAACTGTAGTAGATGGCAGTCCCATATTTTTCACTGCCTGTGCACTTACCAAAAGCGCCAATGTGGAGTCAAGTCCTCCTGACACGCCAACTACAATACACTTGCTATGTGTAGTTTCCAGTCTTCTCTGCAAACCAGCAACCTGCATATGAAAAATTGACAAACTTCTTTCTTTTCTATTTTTTGATGGAACAAAAGGAGTCATTGGAATCCTTGCCAATAATTTTTCTTTCTCTGCCCACCCTTTTCTACATGAAATCACAGCAAAACTTTTTTCTGTATAATTCTTCTTACAATCAGAGAATGATTTATTGGCCATTCGATCATGCCTGATTTTGGTTAACTGAATGTCCTTCACCAACACGCCCTCTTCAAATGGCTGCAATTCTCCCAACAGTTTTCCATTTTCACAAATCAAATTATGGCCACTAAATACCAGATCAGAAGTAGATTCGGAACGACCTGCAGACACATACATATATGCACAAATACAGCTTGCAGATGTGTTACTAACTAAATTTCTTCTATACTTTGCCTTTCCGATTACTTCATTGGAAGCGGATATATTCACCACAAGCTCTGCTCCCTGTAAAGCAACCACTCTTCCCGGAGAAATAGGCGCCCATCCATCCTCACAAACTTCTAAACCAATCTTAATCTGCTCTTCCTGGTTTCCAAAGGAAATAAGTATCTGGTTCCCAAATGGTACATGCTCACATTTTGCCAGTGTAATTTCTGTTTTCTCTACCTGACGAGCAGTAAACCAGCGTTTCTCATAAAATTCTCCGTAATTAGGAAGGTATGTCTTTGGTACAATCGCAACGATTGTACCATTATGAAGGAAAGCTGCACAGTTAAATAATTCCCCATCCAGTTCTACAGGCAGTCCAACTACTAATCCAGCTCCCTTTTCTCCATATTTTTTCGTACATGCTAATAAGCGTTCCATCCCCTTATCTACTGCATTTAGTAAATTTCTATTCAAAAAAAGATCCGCACAGGTGTATCCGGTAAGTGACAACTCCGGTGTTACAAACAGATCTACTTCTGTAGCATATCTATCATATACCGATAGAATTTCTTCTACATTTCTTTGTACATTTCCTATGTGCACTCTTGGACTCGTTCCAGCCACACGAAATATTTTTTTCATATACATCACCGTCTTCCTTTCCAACTATTTTCGATGCAATTCAATGCCAGTCTTACTCTCTCATAGTAACCTTCACATATTTCTTACATCACATTCTCTCCCTTTCTCGCCACATTATGAATCATACTTCTATTATGGTCTTCACAATACGAACTTTCTATGCCATTATATCACACACTTTAGATAGTAGCAACTAGAAACTAAGTATTTTTATCCAAATATCAAAAGACTGGATTGCATAACACACATGGAATGACAATACCCTCATTGTAAGTGAAAAAGATGTTTGATTGGTTGAAAGCTACTGCATATGCTCTATAGCACGCACTTTCCTATAGAGAAAAAACTACTGAATCAGCATCTTGCTGACTCAGTAGTTTCTATTTTTTTTAATGACGCTAAAGATATCGCCATCAAATTTCATATTAATGATGGAACAAACGAATTCCAGTGAAACTCATAACCATATTATGACGATTACATGCATCGATTACATCCTGATCACGAATAGAACCACCTGGCTGCGCAATATAAGATGCACCGCTACGGAATGCACGTTCTACATTGTCATCAAATGGGAAGAAAGCATCAGATCCACAAGTTACGCCTGTATTTTTAGCCAACCATGCATCCTTCTCTTCTTTCGTAAATACTGCTGGCTTCTCTGTGAAGATATTCTCCCACTTTCCATCTGCAAGTACATCCATATAATCTTCACCCATATAAAGATCAATGGCATTGTCTCTTTCCGCACGCTTCATACCTTCTTTGAAAGGCAAGTTCATAACCTGTGGTGACTGACGCAAGAACCAGTTGTCTGCTTTGCTTCCTGCTAATCTTGTACAGTGAATTCTCGACTGCTGTCCTGCGCCAATACCAATTGCCTGTCCATTCTTTACGAAGCAAACAGAATTAGACTGTGTATATTTCAATGTAATCATAGCAATTGCCATATCATTTTTAATATTATCTGGCAACTCCTTGTTCTCAGTTACAATGTTATTGAAGAATTCATGATCAATATTCAATTCATTTCTTCCCTGTTCAAATGTGATACCAAACACTTCTTTACGCTCAACTGGATTTGGTACATAAGATGGATCGATCTCGATAATCGCATAAGATCCTTTTTTCTTTTCTTTTAAAATCTCCAATGCCTCTGGCTCATATCCCGGTGCAATGATTCCATCCGAAAATTCTCTCTTGATAATCTTAGCTGCAGACACATCACATACATCTGATAATGCAATAAAATCACCATATGAGGACATACGGTCAGCACCTCTTGCTCTTGCGTAAGCAGCAGCAAGTGGAGACAACTCTCCTAAGTCATCTACCCAATAAATCTTTGCTTCTGTCTCTGACAAAGGCACACCAATAGCGGCACCTGCAGGCGAAACATGCTTAAATGAAGTAGCTGCTGGAAGTCCAGTCGCTTTCTTTAACTCACTTACTAACTGCCATCCATTAAACGCATCTAGGAAATTAATGTATCCTGGCTTACCATTTAACACCTTGATTGGCAACTCACCATTCTCCATAAAAATTCTAGAAGGCTTCTGATTTGGGTTACATCCATATTTTAATTCTAATTCCTGCATTGCTCTTATCTCTCCGTTCTTTTTTTATTTATTCTTGTTGATGATTTTGGAAGTATATTCTCCTGTTGTAATATCAATATAGCGAACAAATAAGGAAACTTTGTTCTCTTCGTTCAAACTAGTCCAAAGCATATCTGCAAAAGAATCCATATCATCCGGAATCTCAACTACCTTTGGCTCTCCTTCAAAACTTGGAAGTGGATTTCCATCACACATATAAGTATGGATAAATCTACCTTCCCCATCAATCGGGTTGCTATATGCATAAGTAAATCGATTACATGCATCTCCGTTTCCATTGTTACTCTTCAAAATAGACATAGCATAGTTGAATGAACCATTCTCAACATGCATAATACCAGAAATTCTTGGTGTATAATTTGGTGCATCTGGTTCGAATTCTCTAGTGCGAAGCGCCTGCTCAAACGTCTGCTGTTTGTCCATCAATTCGTAAATTGTATCTGTCTGATCGCCATTTGTAACGATGGTCTTATTGCCCAATACACGAACCGGCGCATAAATAATAAGACTTGGGTCGCTTAATTTAGAAGGATCAAAGGCCTGTGTACGGATTCCTTCTCCATCTTCAACAAATACACGATTTCTACTATTCTCACTTCTTCCCATGATAAAATAAGCAGTTACCGCATATTTTCCATTCTTTGACTTACCGATCACAATTCCTCTTCCCGGATATGAATTTTCCTTTAATTCCTTTTCAAGTGACAATGTCTGCATTATTTTCCTCCATTCTTCATAAACAAGATTGAACACATCTTATTTATAACATAATTTATCAATTGGTCTACTCGCAAAAGTACAAACTATTAATAGATTACTCTATTTTATTTCAAATTTCAATGCCTTTTTTCTTCCGAGTTCTTTTTTTACCTTATTTTTTATAAACTATTGCTCTTTTCTAGATATTCATGTATAATGAAGAAAATAAAAACTTTTTACACAAAAAGCAATTTTGCACAAAAATGTTGTCAGCTGACTTTAATATATTATAGTGGTAGGAAGGTCTGTTTTATAGGGGGGTGACACTGATGAATCCACAGGAAGAATTACTAAAATTCAAAGAAAAGAATATCGCTTACGTGAATCGACTAATTTTTGTAATTTTAGCCGCATGCTCACCATTTATTCCACTGGCTGTTTTACTAAATTATTTTCATTTTTTTCACTTTCAGTCATCATTTATACTAACACTAGGTTTCATTTATATTTTCATCACCCTTATACCAATAGTCCTCTACCTGACAAAACCGACTTCAAAGTTATTTATGTACTATTGTATGTCTGTATTCTCGGTAATGATCAGCGTGCTTTCGTTCCAAAGAGGAACTCCTGTTTGGCTTATGTATGCATTCACTCCAACCATCAGTTGCCTCTATTTTAACAAGAAACTTACGCTACATGTATGTTCCATGCAATATGTTACTATGATTCTGGCGTTGTACGGAAGTAATAAGCTGTATTTCCATAAGTTATATAGTTTTGCATTTCATACTTCTGATGAGGCTTTTAGAGGATATCTGTTTGGATTAAGCTTCGAGTATGCAATTGTTTTTCTTGCTCTCTTTTGCTTTTTAAAACGAATTGATGTGTACTTGTCTATGCAGAGCAATTTAATCGACGAGACCATAAAAGAAAAAGAACGTTTTTACATTGCAATGGAAAATTCTTCAGATATAATTATTGAATACGATGTAGCACGTGATGTATTTACTTCTACATCTGATTTTTTCCAATTCAACCCTTCCTTAGAAAATGGTGAGGTTGTTATTTTTCATTTTTCAGAATATTTTAGTGCCAAATTTAAAGATTACAGTTCTGTCTGCCGCATGTTCCAGAAATTGTGCAAAGGCCAGTTGGAATCGCCTAGTGAACTGCACTTTTTCCAACCAATGTCAAACAACACCCAAAAA